>USPB01000097.1 GCA_900556405.1 uncultured Actinomyces sp. | reverse complement strand
GGTGACCTTCTTACGGCGGCTAGCTTTACCCATGGGAGTAATCGTAGCGGGTTTCCCACAAACGACGAGGTCGGGGCTGGGCGAGCCGGTCCGCTCACTTCGTCCCTCCCTACCCTCACTTGGCCCCTCCCCCCTAAATGTCGCACGTAATTTGGTTCCCCTACCTTTTATTAGGTATCGAGAATTACCCGGAATTCCAACGATCTGATTTCAATGTTTGAAATACGTCGTGGGGAATTACGTGCGACATTTTTGGGTAAACATATGGTGAGGCAGCATCCGGGCAGCGCGGGGCGCGGGAACTCAGGGGTGGGGCGCCACGTCAGCGGCCCCGCGCCACGTCAGCGGCCCCGCGCCACGTCAGCGGCCCCGCGCCACGGCAGCGGCCCCGCGCCACGTCAGCGGCCCCGGGCGATGACCTCCACGCCAGGCAGAGACGCGCGGTAGGAGTCGAGGAAGCGCTCGTACCCGGCCACGCCCTCGACGGTGGGCTCGAGGGTGGAGACGGAAGCGCCCGCGAAGACGCGCTCGGAGAGGTAGTCCGGCAGGGCGGGCGCCTCGTCCCCAGCGACGACCGCACGGTAGCGCGCGAGGACCGCGATGCCCCACGCGCCGCCCTCGCCCGCGGTGTCACCGACGGACACGGGGATGTTCAGCGAGTCGGCGAGGATCTGCTGGGCGACGCCGGGCGTCTTGAAGAGGCCGCCGTGTGCGAACAACGAGTCGAGGCGCACGCCCTCGGCGCTCAGGATGTCGACGCCGATGCGCACGGCCGCGAAGATGCTCATGAGCTGGGCGCGCACCGCGTTCGCCAGGGTCACGCGCGCGTCGGCCGTGTGCGTGAACACCGGCTGCGCCGCCTCCTGGCCAACGAGCGGCTCGGCCGACAGCGTGTTGTACGCCATGACGCCGCCCGCGTCGGCCTCGCCCGTGAGCGCGTGCGCATAGAGCGCATCGTAGATCGCGGGAACACTCACGTCGGCGCCGACGAGGTGCGCGAAGTCCGCGAACCATCCGACCCACGCGTCGATCTCGGAGGCGCCATTGTTCGAGTGGACCATCGCGACGGGCGATCCGTCGGGCGTGGTCACCATGTCGATCTCCGTGTGCAACTCGGTGAGGGAACGCTCGAGGACCGCCATGAGGAAGACCGAGGTACCGCACGAGATGTTGCCGGTGCGCTGCGCGATCGCGTTCGTGGCGATCATGCCTGTACCCGCGTCACCCTCTGGCGGACACATCGCGATCCCGGGCTGGAGGGCGCCGGTCGGGTCGATGAGCGCCGCACCCTCGGGGGTGAGCGTGCCCGCGTCCTCGCCCGCGCGCAGCACGGTCGGGAGCACGTCGCGCAGGCGCCACGGGACCCGGCTGCGAACCAGGGCCTCGTACTGATCGAGGTAGGACTCCACGTACGTGCCCGTCGTCGAATCAATCGGGAACATACCCGAGGCATCGCCGATACCGAGGACGTGGCGGCGCGTCAGCTGCTCGTGCACCCAGCCGGCCAGGGTCGTCAGGCGGGCGACGCGCGGGGCGTGCTCCTCGGCGTCGAGGACCACCTGGTGCAGGTGGGCGATCGACCAGCGCAGGGGAATGTTGAAGCCGAAGAGGCGGGTGAGCTCATCCGCCGCGCGGCCCGTGTTCGTGTTGCGCCACGTGCGGAAGGGGGCGAGCAGGTTGTCGTCGGCGTCGAAAGCGAGGTAGCCGTGCATCATGCCCGAGATGCCGATCGACCCGTAAGACGTGGGGGTGACGTCGTAGCGTTCGCGCACGTCGGCGACCAGGGACGCGTAGGCGCTCTGCAAACCGGCGACGACCTCGTCGAGGCTGTAGGACCACAGGCCGCCCTCCAGGTGGTTCTCCCAGCCGTGGCCGCCGGTGGCGAGCACCTCGTGGTCGGGGCCGATGAGGACGGCCTTAATGCGGGTCGAACCGAATTCGATGCCGAGCGCGGTGTCGGCGGCGGCGATGGCGGCGCGGGGATCGGTGCTCACGAATGCTCCTTGGGTCTTCATTGACGAGGCGGGGGCCGGGAATGCGTTAACGGTAACACTTTCGCGCACGCCCCGACGGGGACCTGAGACCCCTTATCGAACGCGCTGCACGATATTTGCAGATTGATGCCTTGTTGACAACGTTGTTATCCCATCAGCCTGATGCTCCCACACACCCATTTTCCTCACCAATGAGCCCTTCCAACTGCCGCCTCAGGGAAGTAGACTACGCGTAGTCACATTTGAGGAGAACACATGTCTACGGCACGAGTTGCACGCTCCGTCAAGCTCGATCCTGAGATCGATGCCCGCCTCACGGCCCTCGCCCAGCGGACGGGACGAACGAAGTCGTTCTACATGAATCGCGCCATCGAGTCAGCGCTTGAAGAGATTGAGCTCGCCTACTCACTGCAGGCGGAACTCGAAGACATTCGCGCCGGACGAGTCACATCGGTGAGCCTCGACGAGGCGGTGAAGACCCTTGGCCTGGAGGGCTGAGCTGTCTCCACGGGCCCTGAAACAGCTCGGCAAGCTCGATAAACCAACCGCTCGCCGCATCATCGGCTACCTCCGTGAGACAGCGAGCGGCGAGGACCCCCGCTCGCGCGGGAAAGGACTGACCGGCAACCTCGCAGGCTTCTGGCGATACCGTGTCGGCAACTATCGAATCATTGCGTCCATCGAAGATGATGAGCTATTGATCCTCGCCATCAATATCGATCACCGGTCTCGAATCTACCGCTAATTTACCGGGCGCCGAAGCCCTCGATGAAGAGCTCGCGGGCGCGGTCGATGGTGGCGAGTTCCTTGTCCGTGAGGGGCTTGGTGGCGCTGCGCTCGATGAAGGTCAGGACAACGGAAGCGTAGACGTCGGCGGCGAGCGGCAGCACCTCGTCATCCACGCGACCACGCGCCCAATCGGTAAATACCGAACAGCACGTGCGATAAAGCTGCTCGTGCAGGTCGCCGTCGCCGCCCACGCGGATAGCGAGCAGGGTCGCCAGAGCCTTGCCGTTGCGCGCGTAGACATCGGCAAGGTGGCGGGCGACGGCGCGGGCGTCGCGCCCCTCGCCGAACCACAGGCCCTCGAGCGCCGGGGTGATCTCGTCGAGGAGGAAAGACACCACCTCTGCGAGCAGCGCGTCCTTGTCGGTGTAGTGGTCGTAGAAGGTCGTGCGCGACACCATCGACGCGGCACAAATGTCGGTGACGCTGACGTGCGCGTAGGGCTTGGCCTGGCACGCCTTGACGAGGCCGGAGCGGATCGCCCGACGCGTCTTGCGAATGCGCAGGTCCAGGTTCTTCTCGGCCTCGCGCCCGTGCTTATCCGTGCCCCGCAGGAACATTTCTCTCCGATCAATTTTCCACTATCAATGTGCTTATCCTACGTATAGCGGTCGCCCCGTCCGGTATCCAACACTCCGTTTGCTATTGTTCAGTCCACCGCACCTGTTCAGCCGATACGGTCGAGTCATGTTCACCGAATACACGGGCAATCGCCAATTCGACCTACAGCTCAACCGGACCTTCGCAGCGATCCTCGACCGCGCGGGTATGGAGACGATCGCGGCGACCACACTCCCCCGCCTGAGAACGACGAGCCAGATCACGGAGCTCGCGCAGCGCCTCGCCGAGCGCTTCTCATCCGAGGGTGACGCGGACGCCGCGTGGCGCCTCTATGAGCTCGCGGCCTTCTACCTCGGTGCGGACGACCCCCGTAAGCGGCGCTTCATCGACGCCATGTCGGCCTCCTTCTACGAGGCCCACCGAGGCCCCGCCCTCACCCGTCACGCGGTGCCCTACGGGGACGGGGAGCTGACCGCGATGCGCTGGGAGGCGGACCCGGCGGCCCGCGCGCAGACCCCGGCTGGTACCCCGACCACGCTCATCATGATGAATGGCTTCGACGGGTACGTGGAAGGGATCGTCGATTTCGCGTCCCACTTCCCCACCCGCCCCTTCGACATCATCGCCTTCGATGGACCGGGCCAGGGACACACGGTCCTGGCGGGTATGCCACTCGAGCCGCAGTGGGAGCGTCCGACGAACGCGGTGATGGACTACTTCGGCATCGAGAGCGCCGCAGCGCTCGGCGTTTCCTTCGGCGGCTACCTCGTTATGCGCGCGGCCGCCTACTGCCCGCACATCAGCCACGTGATCGCCTTCGACATGATGTATCGGCTCCTCGACGGCCTGACGGCGCCACTGCCTCGTCCCCTGCGCCCCATCGCGGACGCGGTCGTCGCGAGCCCGAGGCCCGCGTGGCTCATCGACGCCGCGCTGCGGACGGCCTCACGACTCAACGCAGATCTGTCGTGGAAACTGCGGCAGGCCTTGCACCTGACCGGGCTGAGCAGGCCGAGCGAGGTGCTGCGGGCGTTTGGCGACTACACGATGGAACCCCTCGAGGGCCGGATCGCCCAGCCGTGCCTGGTCCTGGCTGGGGACGCGGACCAGTACGTGCCCTTCGAGCGCCTGGGCGACGTGCGCCGGGCCTTGGAAAACTCGACGTCCCTGGACGTGCGCACATTCCGCCACGCGCAGGACCCGGACATGGCGCAGCACTGCCAGATCGGGGACCTGGACCGCGCGTTCGCGATCATGGGCGACTGGCTGCAGGCAGCACCAATGAAATCACTCCGCAATTCAATTAGGGTATGAGCGCTTCATTTTCGATAACTTTTATCGAAATCAGATCGATGATGTAGCATATCCCTATGCATCTCCTGCGATTCACGTTTGAGAACCATCGGTCGTTCCGCGATGAGGCCACCCTCGACCTGATACGGCCCACACTCAAGACGCTCCGCCCTTCCAAGGGCACAGAGTGGACCGACCACATCCACCACGTTGACGGCATCTACGGCGCAAACGCTTCCGGCAAGACTAACGTTCTCGACGCGCTCCATTACACGCTTGGGGCCATCGGCTCCTCGGCAACATCGTGGCTCGATGAGCCACAGTTCCCTCGAGCCCCCTTTGCGCTTATCCGGGAACAGATGACTGCTCCCGCTACCTTTGAACTCGAGTTCATCTACTCCGGGCAACGGTACGACTATCGCTTTGCAACGGACAGTGACGGCATCACCGAAGAGTCACTGCATGTCGTCAGCACTCGATGGAAAGAAGTGTACTCCCGCAACACTGACGGGCGTGTGAAGGGCCTGAAGGGGATCACTCGAGTTGCGAGACGCGAACTCGCACTCTCCCGCGCCGCCCAGTTCAACCATGCATCAGTAACGCCAATCTGGGAAGCTCTCATGCGTGGATTCGACCTTTATCACGTCGGAGACGGGGAAGTTAACGCACGCATTGATCGCATCGCTCGACAGCTGAAAGAACGGAGTTTAAACCTCGGCGCACTCGTTACCCTCGCGCAAATCGCAGACACAGGCATCACGCATGTCGAGGTGGAGGAACGCGCAATTCCCCCGCGGTTTGCCCAGCTAGTCGCCCAGATGCTGGCGCCTGCCTCCGACGACAGTCAAGAACAGGCTAGTGATAGCTCGTCAGACGAAGCAGAAGACATCAGCAACTACATTGCACGCAACCTCCTATTTCGGCACGGAGAAAGCAGCGGAAGACTCAGAAGCTCCGATGAATCAACCGGCACCATGGCATGGCTCGCACTCGGGACAGCTGTCGTTAATGCCCTACGAAAAGGCTGTGTACTTGTTGTTGACGAACTTGGTTCAAGCCTTCATCCTCAACTTTCCCGCCTCATCATCGACTGGTTCGATGACCCTGAGGTAAACACAACAGGCGCACAGCTCATCTTCACCAGCCACGATATGACCCTGCTCGATGCGGGCCGTGGCAGCAGAGCCAAGCGCGAGCAAGTGTGGTTCGTTGAGAAGGGCAGCAACGGAGCAAGCGAGCTCTTTAACCTTGATGACTTCACACTCCAGAAGGGCAGCAATATCGTCAAACAATACCTGGAGGGGCAGTTCGGAGGCGTGCCTTACACAGCGCCCTCCCTGATTCACAACCTACTGAACAGAAACACCGAGGAAATACGGTGAGACCTCATGGGACGGCCCGGTACACGCAAAACACGTAATCCTAAGAATGTGAAGATCCGCTACGCAGTATTTACCGAAGGTCTCGTCACCGAACGGCAGTACCTGGAGCTTCTATACCAACAGATTCGCCCTAAGCACGCGACGATCAAAATCCACGCCATCGGCGGAGAACCGTCACGAGTGCTCAAGGAATGCAATAAAGCACTGCGAAAAGACGATTTTGACCATGCAATCCTTATCGTCGATGTTGATCAACACCAGCGACTCGATGAAGTATTGACTAGTTGCAGAAATTCATCTGAAGTTGACACCATAGTCTCCAACCCTTGCTTTGAGCTCTGGCTCCTCTGGCACACACAAAATCAAACGGGGTACATCGAATCACGGGGTTGCGTCAATCTTGCTCACCGCGCCAAAGTGACGGATGAGAAGGCTCTCGCTACCCGGTTCCCTCACGCCAACTACGAAGCAGCCATAGAACGGGCACGCAAAGCATGGCCAGACCTTACCCCCAACGAAAAAGGACCCAATCCTTCCTCTGCTATGCCATGGTTCATCGATCTGCTGGTATCTCCTCCGAGGGAGAAGTAGCTCAGCGGCCGGCGACCCCGCAGCGGCGCATGATCGCGTGCATGACGGCGGCCGCACCGTCGTTTTCGACGGCGGCCGTCACGTGATTGGCGTGGGCGCGCACCTCGTCGGAGGCACCGCCCATGGCGACGCCGAACGCCGCCCATTCGATCATCGCGATGTCGTTGGTGCCGTCACCGACGGCGACGGTCCCGGCCGCGGGAACGCCCAGTCGCGCCCGCAGTGACTCCAGCCCGGTCGCCTTGGTCACGCCGAGCGGCTCAATATCCGCCCACGACGTCCAGCCGACGAACACCTCGTGCGTGCGCGACACCTCCAGGGAGGACAGGATCCGGTCGAACTCCTCGCGATCCATGTCGGCGGCGCGCACGACGATCTTCGGGGTCGGCGTGGAGGCGAGCTCCTCCATCGACACGATGCGGTGATCGCTGCCCTCGATCTCGTCGTTCGGGAAGGGTGCGGAGAGCAGGATGTTGGGGTGCGGCATCGACGCGAACACAGCGCCGGGCACTGCCGAAGCGATCTCCTCCAGGCAATCCCCCGGAACGAAGGTGCGCTCCTCGACAATCTCGCACTGCCCGCCGCTCACGCGCACGAGCGTCGCACCGTTATTACACAGCGCCCAGCCATCCGTGAAGTCGAGGGCCCCCAGGACCGGGATCACACCCTCGAGCGCACGCCCCGACGCGATGAGCACGTGGGCGCCCGCGGCGGCGAGGCCGTGGATCCCCTCCAGGACGCGCGGCGTCGCCCCCGCGGGGGTCAGGATCGTGCCATCGATGTCGAGCGCGACCAGCACCTGGCCCGCCGACGTCGGAAAGTCGGCGGGCAGGGCGGCCGAGGCCTCGTCGAGGAGAACCTCGAAGGGGCGAGCGGCTTCCCCGGTGGAGGGGACCGTCAGGAAGCGCTCTTGGCTCATCGAGCGACCGGG
>USPB01000096.1 GCA_900556405.1 uncultured Actinomyces sp. | reverse complement strand
CCGACGACGAGGCCGAGGCCCGCCAGGCGTACGAGGATGCGATCGGCATGTGGGAACAGGTCCTGGCCGCGACGAAGAGCTACCTCGAGGGCCGCTGAGCGTCTGAGTTTCTGAGCTCCTGGCACCTGCCGGTGTCAGGGACGCTTTATCGTGTTGGCCTGCGGCATTCCGTCATTTCGATCTGGATCTCGCCCCGAAATTTCGCACGTAATTCCCCTGCGGATGCTTCAAAATTTTAAGTCAGAACGTTGAGATCCTGCGGTTTTTGCGGTGTTGATCCGTCCGGTCGTCAGGGAATTACGTGCGGAATTGGTGAATGTGGGGACAGTGGTGGGGCGCAGGCGGCGGGGCGTAGGCTGCGGGCCGTCGGACGCTCGCCGCGGTTGTGCGAGTGTGGGTGCTGCACCCGATCCGTAGGCAGTGCACCCGATATGTAGGCAGTGCACCCGTTCTGATCGGGTGTAGCGTCCCGTAAGAGGTGTAGCGTCCCGTAACGGGTGCAGTGCTGGGTGTAGGAGTTGCTGCGCGAAACACGGTGGAGCTTGTGACTCCGAAGCGTTGCGCCATCTCGGGGAGCAATGCACTAGTTGAAGGAGCAATGCACTAGATGGGGGAGCGTTGCACTGGATAGTAGCTAGTGCAATGCCCTGCTAAGTAGTGCAATGCTGGCGAAAGTAGTGCAATGCTTCCCGGTATCGAATGGTGGCGGGCTGTATCGACATGTGCCGGGAGCGGGCGTCAGTGCCCCGAAATTTCGCACGTAATTCCCCTGTGGCTGTTTCAATGTTTTAAGTCAGAACGTTGGAATTCCGCGGTTTTTGAGACGCTCATACATTCGGTCGTCAGGGAATTACGTGCGGAATTGATGGGCCTGCCGCGGCTACTCTGTTGCGTGCTCGGATGCCGTGTGCTGGCATGCCCTGCACACCCGCCGCACCGCGCCTAGTTCGCCGTGAGTGCCGCGGCTACTCCGCGTGCCCGGCCTCACTTTCAGCCGCCTCGCGCTCCGCCGCCTCTTGCGCCGCCGCCTCACGCTCCGCCTCGCGGGCGGCCTTCTTGGCGCGGGCGCGCGCCTCGACCTCTTCGGGGGTGAGGGGGCCCTGCGTCGAACCGTCGCTGCCGTCGGTGCGTTCCCACACGACGGCGAGGCTATCGCGCGCGCCGAAGCGAGCCAGGTGGATGCCGACGATGAATTCGAGGCGATCGGCGCGCTCGGGCTCCGTGCGCAGCTCAAGCCTCAGATCAGATGCCGACGCGACGACGTCGAAGCGCCCCAGGACCGGGCCCTCGCGGTCGAACAGCAGGTATCCGCTGCTCGCATCTTCGTCCCAGAAGCCCGTGATCTTGTGGCCCATGTGGCTGACGAGCTGCTTGCCGTAGCGCGCCGCCCGCTCGGTCGGAATCGTGGCCACGGAGATCAGGGGGTACGAGGCCGGGGCTGTCGATGGGTCGGGCGCGGCGTGCGCCGAGGCTGGGGTCGAGGCGCTCGGGGAGGAAGCGGGGGAGTGGGCGCCTGCGGGCACCTCGGTGTGGCCCGTCGAAGGCGTCGAATTCTGCGTCATAAGGTAAACCTAACTTGAATGCGCCCCTTCTGCCATGTGGGGATCTAGATTCGGTCATGAGCGTGCCCGTGCGGTAGCGTTGGAGAGTCAAGCGCTTCGCGAGAGCGTGCAAAGACCGCGCAAAACGTCCCAGGTGGGGCGGGAGCAGGCAGAAGGAACAACGATGACCAGTGAGAAAGTCGAACACGGCGACCACCAGCAGGGCGGCGAAAAGCTTCAGCGCACGCTGAAAAACCGCCACATTCAGCTGATTGCCATTGGTGGCGCGATCGGTACGGGCCTGTTCATGGGCTCGGGTAAGACGATTTCCGTCGCGGGCCCCTCGATCCTGCTGGTGTACATGATCATCGGCGCGGTCCTCTTCCTGTTCATGCGCACACTGGGTGAGCTGCTGCTCTCCAACCACAAGTACGCGACCTTCGCGGACATAGCGCGCGACCTGATCGGCCCGTGGGCCGGTTTCGTCACCGGGTGGACCTATTGGGCGTGCTGGGTGGTCACCGGCGTCGCGGACATGATTGCGATCACTGGCTACACGCACTTCTGGTGGCCGGACTTGCCTGCGTGGGTTCCCATCGGCGCGACGACCCTGCTGCTCTTCGCCCTCAACGCGATGACGGTCAAGGCCTTCGGCGAGACGGAATTCTGGTTCGCGCTCATTAAGATCGTCGCGATCATTGCGCTGGTCATCGTCGGTTTCGCCATGGTTGCGATGGGCACCGTCGATACCGAGGGAACCGCGGCCGCGGTCTCGAACCTGTGGAGCCACGGCGGCTTCTTCCCGACCGGATTCACAGGCTTCCTCGGCGGCTTCCAGATCGCCCTCTTCGCCTTTATCGGCATCGAGATGGTGGGTACGACCGTCGCCGAGACCGACGATCCGGACAACACCCTGCCGAAGGCCGTCAACTCCATCCCCGTGCGCATCATGCTCTTCTACGTGGCGGCGCTCGCGGCCATCATGATGGTGACGCCCTGGGATCAGGTGAGCCCCGAGAAATCACCCTTCGTCACGATGTTCTCGCTGACCGGCCTGGGCGCAGCGGCGACGATCGTCAACCTCGTGGTCCTCTCCTCGGCCGCCTCCAGCGCGAATTCCGGCATCTACTCCACGTCGCGCATGCTCTACGGCCTGGCGCGTCAGGAGCAGGCACCCGGCATCTTTGCCCGCCTCTCCAGCCACCACGTGCCCCTCAACGCACTGTTCCTGTCGTGCGTGTGCCTGCTGTCGGGCATCGTCATCATGGGCATGGGTGGCTCGATTTCCGCAGCGTTCACGCTGGTGACCTCCGTGTCGGCGACGCTGTTCATGGGCGTGTGGGTGGTCATTGTCGTGTCCTACCTGGTGTACCTCCACAAGCACCCGGAGCTGCACGAGGCCTCGAAGTTCAAGGCCCCCGGCGGCGCGGTCAGCGCGTGGGTCGTCCTGGCGTTCATGGGCTGCATGGGCATCATTCTGGCGATGTGGGACGATACCCGCCCCGGCCTCGTCTATTCCCTCATTTGGATCGTGTTCATTGTGGGCGCGGCGTTCGCGAACCGTCACTTCCTGTTGCGCCGGGCGTCGCGCGGCGTCCTCGGTGACGG
This sequence comes from uncultured Actinomyces sp., assembly GCA_900556405.1. Lineage (GTDB taxonomy): Bacteria > Actinomycetota > Actinomycetes > Actinomycetales > Actinomycetaceae > Pauljensenia. The sequence goes on along the minus strand of USPB01000096.1, from coordinate 4,399 downwards.
CGGTACTGGCGAGGGACCCCATCAGGGCCCTCACCTGCATGAGTAGCGCGACGAATACTAAGTGACTATGCTCACCAACGTGCCACGGGAGCTCGACGCGAGCTGAGAGGGGACCACCCCCGACCGTAGAACCTGATCCGGATCATACCGGCGTAGGAAGGCTCTTCCCTCGTGGCCGCCGTGCAACACGAAGGGAGTATTTTCGCATGGCATCCACTGCTCCGTCCCTCCGCTGGAGGGTCATTGACATCGTCACCGCCGCCGTCCTGGGCGTCGCATGCGGCCTCATTTTCGTCGTTTGGAACCAGGTGGGCGGTGCGGGCTACGAGGTCCTGAAGGCCGTTGCCCCCGGCCTGGGTGGCCTGGTGACGGGTGTCTGGCTGCTGGGCGGCACGCTCGGCGGCTACGTTATCCGCAAGCCCGGCGCCGCGTTCTTTGTTGAGCTCATGGCCGCGACCGTCTCCATGGCTCTGGGGTCCCAGTGGGCCGTCGAGACCATCTACTCGGGCCTCGCGCAGGGCATCGGTGCCGAGGTCGTCTTCGCCGTGGTCGCCTACCGTCGCTTCAACGCGGTGATCGTCTCCGCTGCGGGCGCCGTGTCCTTCGCTTTCGAGTGGGTCCTGGAGCTTTTCATCGCCGGTCACCTCGAAAAGGGCGTTCTGTACAACGCGATCTACCTGGTGTGTGGCGCGCTGTCGGGCGTCGTCTTGGCGGGCTTGCTCGCGTGGGCGCTGACGAGCGCGCTCGCGAAGACGGGCGCGCTCGACCGCTTTGCTTCGGGACGCGGAGCGCGTGAGCTTGTCTGATTCCCGATCCATGGACGAGGCCCACTCCGCCTCCTCGAGCCCCGTTTCCTCCCCGGACGGCCAGGTGCCGCTGGGTGAGGGGGCGGGCGCGCGCGTGTGCGCGCGCGACTGGGGATGGCGTCACGCCGGGCGCAAGAACGCCGCGCTGTCGGGCGTTGATCTCGATATCGCGCCGGGCGAGCGCGTGCTCGTGTTGGGCCCGTCCGGGTCGGGCAAGTCGACGCTCATGGGCGGCTTGGCTGGCCTGCTGGGCGGCGCCGAGGAGGGCGAGGCCACCGGCACGCTCACCGTGGACGGCGTCGCCCCGGCCGAGGCCAGGGGCCGCGTGGGCCTGCTCATGCAGGATCCCGAGGCCCAGGTGGTCCTCGCCCGCGTGGGCGACGACGTGGCCTTCGGCATGGAAAACCTGGGGATTCCTCGCGAGGAGATCTGGCCGCGCGTGGAGGAATCACTCGCGGCCGTGGGCCTGAGCGTCCCCCTGGATCATTCGACGACGGAGCTGTCGGGCGGGCAGAAGCAGCGCCTGGCGCTCGCGTCGATTCTGGCGATGGGCCCGGGGCTGCTGCTCTTGGACGAGCCCACCGCGAACCTGGACCCGAGCGGCGTCGCCGAGGTGCGTGCCGCCGTCGAAACCGTCGTCGAGCGCACGGGCGCGACCATGGTCGTCGTCGAGCACCGCGTCGACGTGTGGGCCTCGCTCGTGGATCGCGTCATCGTGGTCGCGGACGGCGCGATCGTGGCCGACGGTCCGCTCGACGAGGTCCTCACGCAGCAGGGCGATGCCCTGCGCGAGCGCGGTATCTGGCTGCCCGGCGACGACGTCGCAGCGGAGGTCGGCCCCGCCCCCGAGGTCACCCCGGCCTCGTCCGCGGGTGCGGAAGAGAGCGCAGAAAGCGCAGGAAGCGCGGAAAACGGCGCGCGAACCGCCGCCCCGATTGCCCGCGTCGCCGACCTGACGATCGGCTATGACAAGGCCGCCCCCGTGCGATCCGGCATCGACCTGACGATCGAGCGCGGGGTCTCCACCTGCATCGTTGGTGCTAACGGCGCTGGAAAATCGACCTTTGCGCTGACGCTGGCGGGCCTCCTACCGCCCATCTCAGGCTCGGTCGAAGTCGAGACCTCCGACGGCACCGCAGGCGACCCCCACGAGTGGTCCAGCAAGCAGCTGCTCGGCCGCATGTCGATGGTCTTCCAGGAGCCCGAATACCAGTTCCTGGCCTCCACCGTCGCCGAGGAACTCGCGATCGGCCCGCGCGCCGCCGGCATGACCGAGGCGGAGATCGCCCCTCTCGTCGACGAACACCTCGAGGCCCTGGGCCTGACCGCACTCGCGCGCGCCAACCCCATGACGCTGTCCGGCGGCGAGAAGCGCCGCCTGTCGGTGGCGACCGCTCTCATCAGCGCCCCCGAGCTGCTGATCCTCGACGAGCCGACGTTCGGCCAGGATCGCGGCACGTGGCTGGGCCTCGTGCGCCTGCTGCGCGGCGCCCTCGCGCGTGGCGTCACCCTGGTCTCCATCACGCACGACCCCGCGTTCGTGGCCGCGATGGGCCAGCGCGTCGTCGACCTCGGCCAGGTCGGGACGCGCGTCGGGGTGCCCACGGAATCCACGGACGAGGCCGGGGCCGCCCCCACCGGTCACGCTCACGATGAGGGTGCACAGTCGGCGACGAATGCGGCTCCCGCGCCCGCGCGCGGCGCGCAGACCCCTGAGCAGCGAGGCACGCAAACCGGCACGAAGCCCGGCGCCCGTGGCCTCCTCGCCCGCACGAACCCGGTCGCCCGCGTGCTCGCCCTCCTGGTCGCCACGACGCCGCTGCTCATCACGATCGACCCGGTGAGCGCGGGCGTGGCCCTCGCCCTCGAGCTCGCGCTCATGCCCCTGTCGGGCGTGTCGGCGCGCAGCTTCTTCCTCAAGGCCACGCCGCTGCTGCTGGCCGCGCCGCTCGGCGCGCTGTCCATGCTGCTGTACGCCTCGCCCGGCGGGACCGTGTACTGGCAGCTCGGGCCGGCCGCAATTTCGGACCACTCCATGTGGCTGGCCCTGGGCATCGGCCTGCGCATGTGCGCGATCGTCATGCCCGCGATCGCCCTGCTCGACCGCATCGACCCCACCGACATGGGCGACGGCCTCGCGCAGATCCTGCACCTGCCCGCGCGCCCGGTCCTCGCCGCGCTCGCGGGTGCGCGCATGACGTCGTTGATGGCGGCCGACTGGAAGGCCCTTGAGCGTGCGCGGCGCGCCCGAGGCGTGGGTGACGCCTCGCGCATCCGTTCCTTCCTGCGCGGCGCCTTCTCGCTGCTGGTGTTCGCGCTGCGCCGCTCCGGCAAGCTGGCCACGACGATGGAGGCCCGTGGCTTCGGTGCTGCGGGCAAGCGCACGTGGGCGCGCGTCTCGCGCCTGCGCGCCGCCGACGCGGTCCTCATGATTGTCGCCGTTGCCCTTCCGGCCATCGCTCTGACCGTCAGCGTGATGGCGGGCACCTTCGCCCTGGTGGGCCGATGAGCGGCCTAACCTGGGAAGGCGTGAGCGGGGGAGCGGGCCTGCGGGTCACCGTCCCCGTCACGATGGGCCCCGATGAGGCCGCCCGCGAGCTCGCCCCCCGCCTGAGTGCCCTGGCGGGGGAGCGGGCCCCGGCCTCGTCTGGTGAGGCGGGCGCGCGCCCCGGCGTCCCGGTCGTCACGATCGACGGCTACTCCGGCTCCGGCAAGTCCACGCTGGCCGCCGCGCTTGCTCGGCTCGTGAACGGCTGGCAGGTCCTGCACCTTGACGACTGGTACCCCGGCTGGGACGGCCTCGCGGAGGGCGCCCACATCGCGCGTCGAATTGCCTCCGATCTGCGGGGAGGGCGTGCCTCCTCCTACGAGGCCTGGGACTGGGAGAACGGTAGAACCGGGGCGACGATCAGCGTCCCCCTCGCCCCGACGATCATTGAGGGCTGCGGCGCCATCGACGCCGAAGCCGACCTCAGCGTGTGGATCGCCGACCCCGGCGAGGACGAACGACGCAGCAGGGCGCTCGCGCGCGACGGGCAGACTTACGCGCCGCATTGGCAGCGGTGGGCCGACCAGGATCTGGGGCGCTCGCTACCATAGGTGTATGCTGCCGCCACATCCTGAACTGCCGCTGTGGGCGTGGCTCCTCTTTGGGGCTTTCGAGTTCGCCATCCGTATCATTGCGCTCGGTATCGTCCCCAAGCATCGCCGCGCCTCCACGTCGACGGCGTGGCTGCTGCTGATCTTCCTGTGGCCGCTCCTGGGTGTGCCGCTGTATGTCATCTTCGGTTCGTGGTGGGCGATGGGTCGGCGGCTCGACGACGACCCGGAGGCCCGCCAGCTGGTCGATGCCATCGTGGCCGGCTCGACCGCGCCCGACCCTGAGAACTACGAGGTGCCGGACTGGCCCGACGGCTTGCCCGCAGGCTCGGACGATGACACCGCCTCGATCATGCGACTGTCCGGGACCCTCAGCGGCTTCCCGGCCTCTGTGGGACGGGTTGGTCGCCTCTACAACGACACTGCCGAGACCTTCCGGGCCATGGCCGCCAGCATCGACGCGGCCACCCACCACGTGAACGCCCTGTACTACC
>USPB01000095.1 GCA_900556405.1 uncultured Actinomyces sp. | reverse complement strand
TGCGCCGCAACAAGGAGGCGGCCATCGACGATCAGGACTTCGAGAAGGCCGCGTCGCTGCGTGACGAGGAGTCGAAGCTGGCCGAGGAGCGCAAGGCGAAGGAAGAGGCGTGGAAGGGCGGCGAGTCCGACGAGATCGCCGAGGTCGGGGATCAGGAGATCGCCGAGGTCCTGGCCATGTCGACGGGTATCCCGGTCGTGCGCCTGACCCAGACGGAGACCGCGAAGCTGCTCAAGATGGAAGATGAGCTGCATAAGCGCGTCATCGGCCAGGACGAGGCCGTCAAGGCTCTCGCCCAGTCGATCCGTCGTACGCGCTCGGGTCTGAAGGATCCGAACCGTCCCGGTGGCTCGTTCATCTTCGCCGGCCCGACCGGCGTGGGTAAGACTGAGCTGGCGAAGGCCCTCGCCGAGTTCCTCTTCGGCGACGAGGATGCTCTCATCCAGCTGGATATGTCCGAGTTCTCCGAGAAGCACACGGCCTCGCGCCTCTTCGGTGCTCCTCCCGGCTACGTCGGCTACGACGAGGGCGGTCAGCTCACGGAGAAGGTGCGCCGCAAGCCGTTCTCGGTCGTCCTCTTCGACGAGGTCGAGAAGGCTCACCCGGACATCTTCAACTCGCTGCTCCAGATCCTGGAGGAGGGTCGCCTGACGGACTCGCAGGGCCGCAAGGTGGACTTCAAGAACACCGTCATCATCATGACGACGAACCTGGGTACTCGCGACATCAACAAGGGTGTCCTGACGGGCTTCCAGACCGCGGACAACTCAACGCACGATTACGGTCGCATGAAGTCGAAGGTCGCGGAGGAGCTCAAGCAGCACTTCCGTCCCGAGTTCCTCAACCGTGTCGATGACACGATCGTGTTCCCGCCGCTGACCAAGCCGGAGATTGCGCGCATCGTCGACCTGATGATCGCCAAGCTGGCTAAGCGCATGGAGGCTCAGGATATGCGCCTGCAGCTGACGGATGAGGCTCGCGAGCTGCTCGCGGACGTGGGCTTCGATCCGGTTCTCGGTGCGCGTCCGCTGCGTCGTGCGATCCAGCGTGAGATCGAGGATGCGCTGTCCGAGCGGATCCTGTTCGGAGAACTGCAACCCGGTCAGGTTGTTACCGTTGGCGTCTCTGGGGAAGGTAAGGACCGCACCTTCACCTTCAATGGAGAGTGATGTACTCGCCAATTGTTCGCGGCTGACAAACCGGACACTTGAGAGGGCGGCCCGTCGTACTGCGACGGGCCGCCCTCTAGTTGTCAAGTAAGTGCCCATCTGATAGATTCTCATTAACCATTAGGCTGCGGTGTAGTCGTGTCACACTATTGCGTGGAGACTACCCAGCAATCGGGAGAGGGTCAATGAGCGCGCACTCGCAACGAAAAGTAACCAGCACAAGGCGGCGTCTACCGGCGTTTGTCCTGGTGCTGGTCGTTGCTGCGCTGTGCATCGCAGGCGTTATCTACAAGGGTGCTGAAGTCACGCAGGTCAACGTCAACGACGGTGGCATTTGGGTGACCAACAAGTCCAAGCAGATGGTCGGCCACCTCGACTACGAGGCCCGCATCCTCGACGGCGCCCTGCGCACCGAGGCCACCAACTTCGACGTCGGCCAGGCTGGCGAGACCGTCACCGTCTCCGACCTCACCTCGCAGACCGTCGCTCCCGTCAACGTCACCCAGGTATCCCTCGGCTCTCCGACGGCTCTGCCCTCCGGCTCGAGCGCCATGCAGGGCGGCGACGTCCTCGGCGTCCTCAACCCCACCGACGGCACCCTGTGGACCACCTCGGCCGCCGCGCCCAGCCCCGCGAACCTGTCCGAAGGCGCGGCCCTGTCCTCGAACATGGGCACGAGCGCCTTCGTGACCGGACTCGACGGCTCCGTGTACTCCCTGGCTGCCTCGGGAACGCTGACCACCGTCAAGCGCCAGGGGGCCGTTGACCAGGCCGCGACCACCAGGATCGACGGCATCCCAGAGGACGCCCAGCTGAGCATCACCGTCGTCGGCGACCAGGTCGTCGCCCTCGACTCGCAATCCAACACCCTCTTCCTCCCGGGCGGCAAGAAGCTCGACCTGGGCGCCGCCGGAGTCGAGGAGGGCGGCATCCTGCAGTTGGCCGGACCGAAGGCGGATTCCGTCCTGCTCGCCACGCCCTCGGCCCTCGTGTCGATCCCGCTGGCGGGTGGCACCCCGACGATCACGCCCGCCACCGAGAGCGGCGCCAGCGGCAATCCCGCGGCCCCCGTTCGCCACGAAGGCTGCGCGTACGGAGCGTGGAGCGTGTCGGGCGCCTACATGCGCGCGTGCGACGACCCGTCCGCGAACAAGCAGATGGTCGTCGATACGCTCACGACCGCTCGCGACATCGTCTTCCGCACGAACCGCAAGGCCATCGTCCTCAACGACGTCGCGCAGGGCAGCGTGTGGCTGCCCGACTCGAACATGGTCCTCATGGACAACTGGGATGAGGTCGAGAACCAGCTCGAGGAAACCGAGGAGGAGCAGGATAGCCCCGAGCTCACGAACGAGGTCGCCGACCCTCAGCAGCGCGATCAGAACACCCCGCCCGAGGCCGTGGATGACGATTTCGGTATCCGTCCGGGACGCTCAACGGTCCTGCCCGTCCTCGACAACGATTCCGACCTTGATGGAGACGTGCTGACCGCGGCCCCGACGAGCGCGCCCGCGTGGGGGACCATCTCCGTCGCGCGCGGCGGCCGCGCTCTGCAGATCTCCGGCGTCGATGCGAACCAGACCGGCTCGACATCCTTCTCCTACGAGGCCTCCGACGGGCAGGCCACGGCGTCCGCCCGCGTGCAGGTGACGATTCACCCCTACAGCCAAAACGCGGCGCCGAACCAGCTGCGCGCATCGACCGTGAAGATCGGCGCGAATGCGCAGATTCAGTACCAGGCGCTGAGCGACTGGCGAGACCCCGATGGCGACCCGATCTACCTCAAGAATGCGGAGGCACCCGAGGGCCTGAGTGTCTCCTTCAGCGAGGATGGTTCCCTGACGATCACCGATGAAGGCAGCGCGCCCGGCCCGAAGACCATCGTCCTGACGGTCGCGGACGATCAGGGTGCCGAGACGCGTGGCGAGCTCATCGCGACGGTTCAGGAGGCCGGAAACCTGCCTCCGTCGGCGAACGGCGATCTGTTCCAAGCGCACCCGGGTGAGACGGTCACCCTCGACCCGCTTAAGAACGACACTGATCCCAACGGCGACCCGCTGAGCCTCGCCGCAGTCTCGGGCGCACCCGCGGGCGCGACGATCTCGCCGGACCTCGACCGCGGCACGATCGACTTCCGCGCCACCGCGCCGGGCTCCTACTCCTTCGCCTACACGGTGTCCGACGGCATCGCGACGACGCTGGGCATTATCCGCGTCGAGGTCGTCGAGGCCACCGCTCTGCCGCCGGTTGCCGAGAACGACACGGCGGTCCTCCCGCTGGGCGGATCCGTCCTGGTTGCGCCTCTCAATAATGACTATGACCCGTCGGGCGGCCTGCTGTCTATCACCTCGGTCGACGCCTCGAACGTTCCCGGCCTCGAGGTGGCTCTCATCGACCGCCACCTGCTGCGCGTGACCGCGCCGTCGGGCCTGAGCCAGACCGCGAGCTTCTCGTACACGGTCTCGAACGGCCAGGGCGAGGCCACCGCGGACGTCATGGTGATTCCCGGCGCGGCTGATCGCTCCGACCTGCCGCCCGTCCTCAAGCCCGACCACGCCAAGGTACGTGTCGGCGACGTGGGTACCGTGTCGGTTCTGTCGAACGACCGCTCCCCGGCAGGCCTGAACCTGCAGGTCGAATCGACGCTCGCCTACGACCCGACGAACGCGCTGGGAACCCCCTTCGTGACCGGTAACCAGGTGCGTCTCGAGGCCGGTGCCAACCCCGGCATCATGGACGTCACCTACTCGGTGATCGACTCCGCGGGCAACCGCGCGTCGAGCACGGTCACCTTCGAGGTAGTGGGCGCGTCCGACCAGAACCAGCCTCCGCGCCCCCGCGACATCAGCGCGTGGGCGGCTGCGGGGCAGACGACGCGCATCCCCGTGACCCTCGATGGCATCGACCCGGACGGCGACTCCGTGAGCCTGACGGGCCTCGACTCCTCGCCGCAGCAGGGCAGCGCCACCGCGCAGTCGACGTGGATCGACTACACGCCGAACCAGAACGCTTTCGGCACGGACTCCTTCACCTACACGGTCACCGACCGTCAGGGCGCACGAGCCTCCGCTCGCGTGCGCGTCGCGATCTCCGCGGCCCCCTCGCTCAACCAGAACCCGGTGGCCGTGCCCGACACGGTGCTCACGCGCCCGGACCGCATGGTGACCGTTAACGTCCTCTCCAACGACGTTGACCCCGACGGCGACCCCCTCACGCTGGAGGAAGACGGCCTCGAGACGGCCACGCCCGAGCTCGATCCGCAGGTCCGTTCCTCCTCGACCCTGCAGATCCATACGCCTTCGCAGGCCGGCACCTACCTGGTGTCCTACACGGTCAGCGACGGCCGCGGCGGCTCCGCGCGCGGCACCGTGACCGTGTACGTGCAGGACGACGCGCCCCTCAAGGCGCCGATCGCCCGCGATGACTACGTGTCCTACGAGGACCTGCCCACCGATGGTTCCGCCGTGCGCGTGAAGGTCCTCGAAAACGACGAGGACCCCGACGGCAGCATCGATGAGCTGACCGTGACGAGCGCCGAATCCGGCGTCACGGTTGACGGATCCGACCTGCTGATCCCGGTGACCGACACCCTGCGCCTCGTCGTCTACACGATCACGGACCGCGATGGCCTGACGAACTCCGCCGTCGTGACCGTGCCCGGACGCGACTCCACCGCTCCCTTCCTCAACACCGCGGCCCTGCCCATCGAAATGGACGCGGGAACCTCGCGCACGATCAACCTGTCGGATTACGTCGTGACCCGCTCGGGCCGCAGCCCCCGCCTCGTCGATGGGACGTCCCCGGTGCCCCAGACCGGCCTGGACTCCGTCGTGGCGGACTCCTCGACGCAGCTGACGCTGACGGCTACCGCGACCTTCGGCGGTAACTCCGCGTTCCTCATCCAGGTCGCGGACGGCGAGGCCTCCGACGCGAGCGCGCTGAGCGCCTCGCTGTCGCTGCCCGTGCGCATTAAGGCGACCACGAACCAACCGCCCACCTTCGCCCCGACCGCGATCCGCGTCGAGGCCGGGGGCGCTGCCGTCACGCAGAACCTCGCGCTCGCCGTGCGCGACCCCGAGGGGACGGACGCCTCGACCTTCACCTACGCGATGGGCTCCGCGCCCAGCGCCGTGTCGGCGTCGCTGTCCGGTACCGTCCTGACGGTCTCCGCGCCCGAGGGCGCGACCCCCGGATCCGCCGGCTCCATCCCCGTGAGCGTCACCGACGAGCAGGGCAACAGCGTCAACGCTTCGATCCCCGTCGAGATCGTGTCGACGACGAAGCCGCGTATCCAGGTGCCCCTGTACACCGTGAACGCGAAGGTCGGGGATACGGTGATCGTTGACGTTGCCTCGCGCGCCACCAACCCCTTCCCCGACACGCCGATTTCCCTCGTCGGAGCCGCGGTGTCCCTGGGTAACGCGGACATTGCGTCCTCCGGCACGTCGGTCATGGTCACGCCCCGATCCACCGGCACGATCTCGGTGGGCTTCCAGGTCAACGACAAGCTGGGAGACCCCTCGCGCGTCGTGCAGGGCACCATCACGGTGACCGTCACCGATAAGCCCGGCGCGCCCATGAACGTGGTCGCCGAGGCCGTGGGTGCCACCGGCGCGAGGGTGAGCTTCGATGCCCCCTCGTCGAACGGTTCGCCCATCACCGGCTACCGTCTCTACGACTCCAGCGGCGCGAAGATCGCCGACTGCCCGAACACCGTGTGCGAAGTGAACGGCCTGCGAACGGGACAGAGCTACCGCTTCGCGGTGAGTGCGGTGAACGAGCAAGGCGAATCCGCTCGCACCACATCCAACGAGATCACGCTGTCCGGCGTCCCGGATCGCCCGGGCGGACCGAGTGTCACCCCCGGCGATGGCGAACTGACGATGACATGGGATGCCCCCAACAACAACGGGTCCCCCATCAACGGCTACACCGTGTACGCGACCGCTGCTGGCGGTTCGCGCACCTGCACGACGAGTGGGGCTCGCACGTGCACGATCAGCGGCCTCGTGAACGATCAGACGTACACCGTCACGGTCGTCGCGACGAACGCGAACGGGAATTCCCAGGCCTCCCCCGGCGTGACGGGCACCCCGAAGGCGACGCGACGCGGCCCCGATCAGCCGGTCATCACGAGCGCCAGCGCCGCCCAGCAGCGCGACGGTAACGCCGCTCTGGCGACCATCACCTGGTCCTTGGGTAGCTCCGGCAGCGCCGGATGGGGCCAGACGATTGTGTCGGTTAATGGCGTTACCAAGACGGTCTCGGGCGGAACCACCACCACCCAGATGACCGTTCCCTACGGCGTGGCCCTCACCGTGTACGTGACCGTCAGTAACACGAATGGTGACACGGCGACCTCTCCTGGCTACGTCATTCCGGCGGTCGTCCACGAGGACCCCACTCCTCCCAAGACGACGCCGCTGGCCCCCGACGCACCGCGCCTGGGCCCGCCCTCGGATAACGCCCTGGGCAAGCTCACCGTTGCGAACGCGCGCCTGAAGGAAGGCAACGGCTACAAGGCCGCCGACCTCGAGCTCTTCTACGCGGACAGTGCGGCAGGGTGTACGGCACCCGGCAACCCTGTGCGCCTCAACAACGGTGACCGCGGCGACTTCAACATCGGCCCGCTCACCCCGGGTGCAACGATGACCTTCTACTTCTGCCAGCGCGGCAAGAAGGACGACGGGTCGTACGTCTGGAGCCCGGTCACGGCGGCTACCGGCACGGTCGGTAACGGCCAACGCGACGGTGGTGGCGGTGACGATGACGACACGATCCCCGTGTTCAACGTGTCGGTCACCCCCTACATCAACAGCGCGTCCGTGTCGTGGACTATCCCCGGCGGCGTCAACCCCGCCCAGACCAGCGTGTGGATTAAGGGAATGGAGGGGTCGACTAGGCAGACGTTCAGTGGTCCGATGACCTCGTGGACGGTCCAGGGCCTGGCACCGGTCAACCAGTACACGGTTGTCGTCGAAATGGTCAGCGCCGGTGGGGCGCACCGGCAGGTAGAAGCCACCTTCAAGACCACCGAAGCCGCGGAGAATATCGACGCGACCTTCAACGGAAAAACCACGTGTTCGAACGGGCAGGAATGCGGCTCGATGACGCTGACGGCCAAACGAGCCTCCCAGTTTGGATCGGGCGTCACGCTCATCTGCACGGTCAGTACCGGGCGACCCGCTCAGGACACCGAATTCCGCTTCTCTCGGGACACGCCGAGCATACCGGGTATCCTGACGGAGGCAATCACCGCTCGAGAGCTGAATGCGCGGGACGTCGTGAAGAGCTGCCGAGTCGAATAGGACGACCACACTTTCCCCGTTACGAGCAACAACAGAAACATAGGACAACTCATGACCCTTTCCATTGAGGATGCAACCAGGTTCGCCCAGGTCTTCAAGGGCCTC
>USPB01000094.1 GCA_900556405.1 uncultured Actinomyces sp. | reverse complement strand
ACGCAAATCAGTCGCGCGTGAGCTTGCGATGCGTCACGCGATGCGGGTTCGCGGCCGCCTCGCCAAGGCGGGCAACCTTGTTCTTCTCATACGCCTCGAAGTTGCCCTCGAACCAGTACCAGCTATCCGGATACTCCTCGGTTCCCTCCCACGCAAGGATGTGGGTGGCAACACGGTCGAGGAACCAGCGGTCGTGGGTGATAACAACGGCGCAGCCAGGGAATGCAAGGAGTGCATTTTCCAGCGAGCTCAGGGTCTCAACGTCAAGGTCATTCGTCGGCTCGTCAAGCAGGAGGAGGTTACCGCCCTGTTTGAGGGTCAGAGCCAGGTTCAGGCGGTTGCGCTCACCACCGGAGAGCACCCCGGAAGGCTTCTGCTGATCCGGTCCCTTGAAGCCGAAAGCAGAGACGTAGGCACGCGAGGGCATTTCCACGTTACCCACCTGAATGAAATCCAGACCGTCGGAGACGACCTCCCACACAGTCTTGTCCGGATCAATACCGGCGCGCGTCTGATCAACATAGCTGATCTTGACGGTCTCACCGATCGTCAGCTCGCCGCCATCGAGGGGTTCGAGACCGACAATCGTCTTGAACAGCGTGGTCTTACCAACGCCGTTGGGGCCGATGATGCCGACGATACCGTTGCGCGGCAGCGAGAAGGACAGACCGCTAATAAGGGAACGATCGCCGAAGCCCTTCTGGAGATCCTTCGCCTCGATAACGACGCTACCCAGGCGCGGGCCCGGCGGGATCTGAATTTCCTCGAAGTCGAGCTTGCGGGTGCGCTCGGCCTCGGCCGCCATCTCCTCGTATCGAGCCAGACGGGCCTTCGACTTGGCCTGGCGACCCTTTGCGTTGGAGCGAACCCACTCGAGTTCTTCCTTCAGACGCTTGGCCAGCTTGGCATCTTTCTGCCCCTGAACCTCGAGGCGCTTCTCCTTCGTTTCCAGGTACGTGGAGTAGTTGCCCTCGTAGGGGTACAGATGACCGCGGTCGACCTCGGCAATCCACCCGGCGACATGGTCGAGGAAGTAACGATCGTGGGTCACGGCAATGACCGCGCCCGGGTAGGACGCAAGGTGCTTCTCAAGCCAGAGCACACTCTCGGCGTCGAGGTGGTTGGTGGGCTCGTCGAGCAGGAGCAGATCGGGGGCCTCAATGAGGAGCTTGCACAGCGCCACGCGACGACGTTCACCACCGGAGAGCACGGAGACAGGCTGGTCCGGGGCCGGGCAGCGCAGCGCATCCATGGCCTGGTCGAGCTGAGAATCGATATCCCACGCATTGGCAGCATCGATCTCGGTCTGCAGCTTGCCCATTTCCTCCATGAGCGCATCGAAGTCCGCGTCGGGATTCGCCATCTCTTCGGAAATCTCATTGAAGCGCGCGAGCTTGCTGAAAATGTCGGCAGCACCCATACGAACGTTCTCGATGACGGTCTTCGTGTCGTCGAGGATGGGCTCCTGCATCAGAATGCCGACCGTGTAGCCGGGGGTCAGACGGGCCTCGCCATTGCTGGGTTCATCCAGACCAGCCATAATCTTCAGGATCGAGGACTTACCGGCACCATTGGGGCCGACCATACCGATCTTGGCGCCCGGGAAAAAGCTCATGGTGACATCGTCGAGGATGACCTTGTCACCAATGGCCTTGCGAGCCTTGATCATCTGATAAATAAACTCCGCCACGTTACTCCGTTCGGGTGGTTCGGGCGCGCCTATGCGCGCGTGTTCACCCCTATGGTACCGACCCGGTACGGGCCGATGAGCCGCCCAGCGGGATGCAGGGGTCGGTGATCCTCATCTCAGCGCACTATTTCGCGGATTTCCCACCTTCCGCTTTCCGCAAGGGTTACGCGATGGTTACGGATGCGTAGTGATTTGTCGAAAACTATTCCAATTTTTTAGAAAACGCATGCGTAGGTTTGATTTTTAAGACAAACTTTTAAGTAACCGGGGACGAGTGTCTCCACTGTCAAACAGCATCACCCGGAGGGAGGAACGCCGTTGGATACGCCCGAACGCCTCACCATCGACGGCACCAGTGCGCTGATCTATCACGTCCACTCCACCCCCTCGACAAACGATCTGGCTGCTAGCCTCCTCGCCGACACAGCGACGCCCACCCCGCATCTCACAACAATCATCGCCGATTGCCAAAGCGCCGGGCGCGGCCGCCTCGGACGGACGTGGATAGCCCCCGAAGGCCAGGGACTCCTCGCCTCCACCATCGTCTCTGTCCCCACCTCAGTTCCCACCGATCAACTCGGATGGCTCGTCTACGCCTGCGGCCTGTCTGTTCGCGATGCGCTCGCGCGGCGCCTCGAACCGCTCGGCCACAGTGCCTGCCTGAAATGGCCCAACGACGTCCTCGTTGACTCAGAACGCAAGATCTGTGGCATTCTCGCTCAGCTCGCCCCGGCCTCGTCCCCATTCACGGCCGCAGTCATCCTCGGCTACGGCATCAACGTTGCCCAGCGCCCCGACAACCTTGCCACCGAGCAAGCGACCTCCCTGTACGCCGAGGGTGACGACGAGGCAGCCCAGGCAACCACCGCCGTCACGCGGGCCATCCTCGCCGACGTGCTGTCCGGACTCGAGAAGCGAGTCCGCGCCCTTATCGCCCACGGCAACGCCCATGACAGTGGCCTCGCGAACGAAGCAGCGAGTGCCCTTGCCCTCCTCGGCCAGCGCATTGCCCTCGCCGAGCCGACAGACCCCAGCGGGCGTGTGGCACTGGAGGGCGTGGCTATCGCGCTCACGTCAAGTGGCTCACTGCTGGTGCGCACGGATGACGGTCGCACTCACGACATTAATGCTGGGGATGTCCTGGCTACTGGAATTCCTCTGACAACCGCTCACGACACCAAGGAGAAGCGTGCGAACAATTAATCGAATCCTCGTCGCTAACCGTGGAGAAATCGCTTTGCGCGTGTGCCGCACGGCCACCGATATGGGCATTTCCACGATCGCCGTCTACGCCGATCAGGATATGGCCGCACCGCACACGCGCGAGGCCGACGAGGCGCTGTCCCTGGGCGGTGACGATGCTGCGTCGACGTACCTGAATGGTGAGAAGATCCTGGCGATTGCGCTGGAGACCGGCGCAGATGCGATTCACCCGGGCTACGGATTCCTGTCGGAGAACTCCGATTTTGCGCGCGCCGTCGAGGATGCTGGTATCGCGTGGCTGGGTCCCGCCTCAGACGTGATCGATGCTCTGGGGGACAAGATCAAGGCTCGTCGCGTGGCCGAGGCCTGCGGTGTTTCGCCGGTCCCCGGCGTGTCTGAGCCCGTCACCTCGCGCGAGGAGGTCGAGGCGTTCATCGCCTCCGCCGGTTACCCGGTGGTCCTCAAGCGCGCCGACGGCGGCGGTGGCCGAGGCATCAGCATCATTCGCTCGCAGGCTGACTTGGACCTGTTCTTTGCTCGTCACACGGACGCGGACGACCTGGGTGCTCACTTCGTCGAGCGCTTCGTGGAGGTCGCCCGTCACGTGGAGACGCAGTCGGCGCGCGACTCGCTGGGTAACTTCCACGTCATCTCTACCCGTGACTGCTCCGTGCAGCGCCGCAACCAGAAGCTGGTCGAGGAGGCGCCCGCGCCGTTCCTGCCCGAAGGTGCGCACGAAACGCTCGTGAACGCATCGCGCGCGCTATTCGAACACGTGAACTACGTTGGCGTGGGCACAGTCGAATTTCTGCTGGAGCCCGATGGCAACATCTGGTTCCTCGAGGTCAACCCGCGCCTGCAGGTCGAGCACCCCGTCTCCGAGGAAGTCACGGGCATCGACCTGGTGCGCGAGCAGATCCGTATCGCGCAGGGACTGCCGCTCACCACTCCCCCGGAGCCTCGCGGCCACTCCTTCGAGTTCCGCGTGACCTCGGAGGATCCCTCGAAGGATCTGACCCCCACCGCAGGCCGCCTCGACGAGGTGCACTGGCCCCTGGGACCCGGCATCCGCCTGGAGCTCGGCATCGATGAGGGCGATTCGGTCCAGACCGCCTTCGACTCGATGATCGCCAAGATCATCGTCACGGGTGCCGACCGCGAGCAGGCTCTGGCTCGTTCACGCCGCGCGCTGGCCGAGTTCTCGGTGCAGGGTGTGGCCACGCCGGTACCCGTCTACCAGGACATTATTAACGATCCTGACTTCTGCGGAGTGGGCGGATTCAACGTCTCGACGCGTTGGTTCGAAACGACGTTCATGCCCCAGCACGACTACTCGGATCTGGCGGTGCCGGCCGAGGCCTCGTCGACTGCTGATCTGCCGCGCCAGACGTACATCATCGAGCTGGACGGACGACGCGTGTCCTTGACTCTGCCGGCGGGCATGTTCAACGCGCCGGCGGCTCGCGCCCCGCGCCCGCCTCAGCCGCTGCGCTCCGCCCCACGCCGCGCAAGCGCATCCGCCGTGCAGGCTGGGCCCCACCAGGGCGCCCCCGGCGACATCGTTGCCCCCATGCAGGCCATCGTCGTTGCCCTGGCCGTCTCCGAAGGCGACCAGGTCGAGGAAGGCCAGCTCGTGGCCGTCCTCGAGGCCATGAAGATGGAAAAGCCGCTGCTCGCTCCCCGCGCCGGAACCGTCACCTCCCTGTCGATCAAGCAGGGTGACACCGTGACCGCGGGTACCCGCATCGCCCACATCGCCACTGAAGAGGAGGCACGATGAGTACACCCAGTCCGCTCACGCGTGACGGCTTCATTCAGGCCCAGGACGCAATCGCTCAGGCCGCCGAAGAGAAGGCCGCGCAGCGCCAGCACGCCAAGAAGAAGCTGACGGCCCGCGAGCGCCTGTCTCTCTTCTTTGATGACGGCGTGTGGCACGAGGTCGGTCAGTTCATCGGCGGGTCGGTGCGTGAGGGCCGTATCGGTTCGGCGGTCGCGGCTGGGTACGGTCGCGTGCAGGGGCGCATGGTCGCTGCCTACGCTCAGGATTTCTCGGTTCTCGGTGGCACGCTGGGTAAGGTTGAGGGCGACAAGATCGTCGATCTGATTGACCGTGGTATTCGGATGCGCATTCCGATCGTCGGCATTCAGGATTCGGGCGGCGCCCGCATCCAGGAGGGCGTCGTCGCCCTGGCCCAGTACGGCCGCATCTTTAAGAAGACGTGCGAGGCCTCGGGGCTGGTTCCCCAGATTTCGATCATCCTGGGGCCGTGCGCCGGTGGTGCCGTCTATCAGCCGGCTCTCACCGACTTCATCGTGATGACGCGCGAGAACTCGCACATGTTCGTCACGGGTCCGGATGTCGTCGCGGCGACGACCGGCGAGAAGGTGACGCTTGATGAGCTGGGTGGCGCGGCGATCCACAACTTCCAGTCGGGCGTCGCCCACCACATGGCCGACACGGAGGAAGAGGCGATCGACTACGTGCGTTCGCTCCTCGACTACCTGCCGTCCTCGTGCGAGGTTGCGCCTCCCAAGTATGAGTACATTCCCAATCCCGAGGATGAGGCGGCGGCACGCGCGGTTGCAGAGCTGGTTCCGACGTCGGCGCGTCAGCCCTACGACGTGCGCGACGTGGTGCGTTCCCTCGTGGATCACGGCGAGTACGTGGAGATTCAGGACCTGTTCGCTCCCAACGTGACGATCGGTTTCGCGTGCGTCGATGGCCAGTCGGTGGGCATCGTGGCGAACCAGCCGATCAGCGATGCGGGCACGCTCGACGTGGACGCCTCGGAGAAGGCCGCTCGTTTTGTTCGCTTCTGTGACGCCTTCGGTCTGCCGATCGTGACCTTCGTGGATGTTCCCGGCTACCGCCCGGGCACCGAGCAGGAGCAGGCGGGCATCATTCGCCGCGGCGCGAAGGTGATTGTCGCCTACGCGAACGCGACCGTTCCCATGGTCACCGTCATCCTGCGTAAGGCCTACGGCGGCGCCTACATCGTCATGGGTTCGAAGTCGATCGGCGCGGACCTGGCATTCGCGTGGCCGGACGCGCAGATCGCGGTCATGGGTGCCGAGGGCGCGGCGTCGATCATGTACCGCCGCGAACTGGCTGCCGCCCGTGAGAACGGGACCTTCGAAGAGACGAAGGCCGAGCTCGTTGCCCGCTACGAGGAGGAGACCGTCAACCCTGAGGTCTCCGTCTCCTCCGGTCAGCTCGACGCCATCATCGCCCCCGCCGATACCCGACAGACCATTATCGATTCCCTGCACCTGCTGGCCTCCAAGGACCAGCGTGCACCCCACGTCAAGCGTCACGACAACGGTCCCCTGTGACCGGCGCCGTTTGAGAAGAATTGTCCCCGAAGGAAAGTAAGAACATGTCGTTTGTGACCTCCCTGAATGAGACCCCCTACGCGCTGACCTTTGCCGGTCAGGCCACCCCGTGGCGATCAGCGCTCGACGAGATTGCCCATGATCCCGAGATCGCTGCGATCATTGACGGAGTCATCAAGGCCTCGGACCAGGTCCTCTCCCCGGTGCGCCGTTCGCTGGCCACCCAGTCGGTTGCGTCCCTGCCCTTCGCCATCCCGGCCGAGGCCGGCGACGCGGCTGTGACCCGCGACGTTACTGGCCCGGACGAGGCCGCCCTGTCGGTTCCGGGTATCGTTGCCGCCCAGCTGGGTGCACTCATCGACCTGACGCGTGCAGGCCTGAACATCGTGGCCAACCAGCCCACCGCGTTTGAGGGTCACTCCCAGGGCGTGCTCGGTGTGGAGATCGCCCGCGCGTGGATCGCCGGTGACGAAGCCCGGGCTGCCTCCGTGTTCGCGCTCGCCCGCCTAATCGGCGCGGCTGCTGCCCGTATCACGCGTCGTGCCCGTGCCCCGCACGCGGGCGATGCGACCTACATGGTGTCCGTGCGCGGTGTGTCCGACGCACTCCTTGAGCGCATCATCTCCTCCCTGCCCTCGACCTCGCACCCGCTGTCGATCGCACTGCGTAACGACACCGACACCCACGTCGTCTCGGGCGCGCCCAACGACCTGGCGTCCCTGGTCGCCGCCATTGAGCGCGCCGCTGCCAAGGACAAGGCCGCGCACGATGCGCACGAGCGCGGCGGTCGTCCGCTGACCCCGGTCTGCGAATACCTGCCGGTCTACGTGCCCTTCCACTCCCCCATGCTCGCCGACGCCCTCGCCCTCGTGGACGAGTGGGCCGCCCAGTGCGGTATTGACGCCGAGCTGGCCCACTCCCTCGCCGCCGCCGTTCTCACGACCCCCGTGGACTGGCCGACTCAGATCCGCACTGCCACCGAATCGGGTGCCACGTGGATCGTCGACATGGGCCCCGGCGCCACGACCGTGCGCATGACCCGTGCCCTCGTCGAAGGCACCGGCGTCGGCGTCGTCGCCGCCGGAACCGCCTCCGACCGCGACAAGGCCGCGACCCCCGGCTGGGCCCCCGAGCCCGGCACCGACTGGTCGCACCTGCGCCCCGGCCTCGTGACCCTCCCCGACGGCAAGACCGTCGTCGACACCGCCTTCTCGCGCCTCACCGGCCGCTCCCCCGTCCTCCTGGCCGGCATGACCCCCACGACCGTTGACCCCGAGATCGTCGCCGCTGCCGCGAACGCCGGTTTCTGGGCCGAAATGGCCGGCGGCGGCCAGGTCACCGAAGAGGTCTACAACGAGA
>USPB01000093.1 GCA_900556405.1 uncultured Actinomyces sp. | reverse complement strand
GATTCCAACGCTTAGGCCCATTGTCCTACGGTTTGGGGGGTCTCCACAACCCATATCAACCGACAGTCTATGTTCTGCGTCTCAGGATATGGGCCCAAAGTCTCTAGCGGTTAAATTGTGGGACCAAGGTCCTTAGGAGAAGAGAGCTGGCTTGACCCCCTACACTGGTACCAGTGCCCGTCCCACAAAGGAGAAAAATCCTATGTCTGCACCCCGCCCCGTCCTTGGAGTTGGCGTTCTTGGAGCCGGAACCGTCGGTAGCCAGGTCATTCGTATCCTTCAGTCGAGCCGCGAGGATTTCGCGGCTCGCTCGGGCGCGGAGATGGAGGTGCGCAAGGTCCTCGTCCGCAATGTGGATGCTCCCCGAGATGCTCCGATTGATCGTGAGCTGCTGACGACCGAACCGGCAGAGGCGATCGACAACATGGACCTCGTCGTCGAGCTGATCGGCGGCATCGAGCCCGCCCGCACCCTCGTGCTGCGTGCGCTCAACCAGGGCATCTCGGTCGTCACGGGCAATAAGGCCCTCCTGGCCGCCCACGGCCCCGAGCTCTACGAGGCCGCCGCAGCCAATGGCGCTGACCTCTACTACGAGGCAGCCGTCGCGGGTGCCGTTCCCGTCGTCTACGGCCTGCGCGAGTCCCTGGCCGGCGACCGCATCACGACGGTCATGGGCATCGTGAATGGCACGACCAACTTCATCCTCGATGCGATGAGCACGAAGGGCCTCAGCTACGAGGAAGCCCTCAAGCAGGCGCAGGATCTCGGTTTTGCCGAGGCCGATCCGACGGCGGACGTCGAGGGCTTCGACGCGGCCGCCAAGTGCTCCATTCTCGCCTCGCTCGCCTTCCACACCCGCGTCGGTATCGACGATGTTGCGGTTGAAGGCATTACGGGCATCACGAAGGAGGATATGGAGGAGGCAGCGCGCATCAACCACACGATCAAGCTCCTCGCTATCGCTGAGCGCCGCATCGGCGAGGACGGGCGTGAAGGTGTCGCGATGCGTGTGCATCCGGCCCAGGTTCCCGCCGATCATCCGCTTGCGTCCGTCGACGGCGCCTATAACGCGATTCTTGTCGAGGGTGAGGCCGCCGGTCGCCTGATGTTCTACGGTCAGGGCGCGGGTGGCGCGCCCACGGCCTCGGCCGTCCTGTCCGACCTTGTCGCGGCCGCGCACCACCGAGCCTTTGGCGGTCACGCCCCGCGCGAGTCGGTGTACGCGCACCTGCCGATCCTCGATCCCGGCTCGACGCATACTCGATACCAGATTCGTCTGCAGGTGGAGGACCGCCTCGGCGTCCTGTCCGATGTTGCCGGCATCTTTGCCCGCCACGGTGTCTCGATCCAGTCCGTCCACCAGCGTAACGACGAGGTTCCCGGCGCCTGCGTCATCGTCGTGACCAGCCACCGCGCCCGCGAGGCCGACCTGCGCGCCGTTGCCCGCGCGCTCGCCGTGTCCGACGCCGTGCGTGAGGTGACCTCCACGATCCGCGTTGAGGGTGAGTGACGTGCGGCTGCGAGATGATTTTGTCGCGGTGAAGGTCCCCGCGACCAGCGCGAACCTGGGTCCAGGATTCGACTGTATGGGCCTGGCCCTCGACCTGTGGGACGAGGTCTCGGTGCACGCGACGACTGGGCCCACCTCGGTCGTCGTTGAGGGCGAAGGTGCCGGAAATGTCGAGCAGGGCGAGGATAACCTCGTCGTGCGTGCCCTGCGCCTTGCGCTCGACCGCGTGGGGGCCCCTCAGGTGGGCGTGCGCATGCACTGCACGAACCGCATCCCTCATTCCCGAGGCCTGGGTTCCTCTGCGAGTGCGATCGTCGCCGGCGTGACGCTGGCACGCGCCCTCATTGGTGACGCCGATGTGCTCGGCCGCCAGGAGATCCTCGAGATTGGATCCCACATGGAGGGGCATCCCGACAACGTGGCTCCCGCCGTTTTTGGCGGCGCGACCGTGTCCTGGATGAACGAGGAGACCTCCGAAGTGGGCAGCGTGCGCCTCACCCCGCCCGAGGGCATCGACCCCGTCGCGTTCATCCCCGACTTCGAGCTGCGCACCGCCGCCGCGCGAGCCGCCCTGCCTGCAACCGTTCCCCACGGTGATGCGAGCTTCAATGTGGCGCGCGGTGCTCTGCTGGCCGCCGTCCTGTCTGGTGGCGCCCAGGTGAGCGCGGGAGCAGACCTGCACGCGCTCCTCATGGAAGCTACGCGCGACCGCCTCCATCAGGAACAGCGCCGGGCCGCGATGGAACCCTCACTGGCACTCGTTGACTGGCTGCGGGGTGCCGGTTTTGCTGCCGTTGTCTCCGGTGCGGGGCCGACCGTTCTGTCTCTGGAGAAGGTGGGGGCGGATATTCGCCGCGACGCAGCTGGTGCGGGCTGGCGTGTCGTGCCGCTGGCCGTGGCCGCATCGGGCGTGCAGATTACCCGCGGAAGCCTTGCGAAAGTTGAGTTTTAGTCGCTCGGCTTCGCTGTGAGTTTGTTGGCAACTACCGCCAGCCTCGCCGTCTAAGTGACAGCGGGCTGGCGGTCTTGCTATATTTTTTTCAGGTCCGAGCCGATTGCTCGACTCCGACCGTTGCGGTGCGCCTCTTTCGCGCATCTTCCTGATCAAGCTTTTTGTTGTGCTTGAGTAATCGCCTCGCCCGCTGTGGGCGCATTCCAGTAAGGATCACTTCGTGAGCAACGAAACCTCCGCCGAGACGACCGCGTCGCTGTCGGCGATGAAGCTGCCTGAGCTGAAGGCTCTGGCCGCCTCTCGCGGCCTGAAGGGCATTTCCCAGCTTCGTAAGCCCCAGTTGATCGAGCTGCTGAGCAACGGCGCCGGCGCCTCGACCCCGCAGGAAACCGCTCCCCGTGAGGACGCTCCTGCCTCGTCCAAGAAGAAAGCCGACAAGCCCGCCGCCGAGAAGTCGGCAGAGGAGGCTCCTGCGGTCGAGAAGTCGGCTTCTGAGGCTCCCGCCGAGGCGCCTCGTCGCTCCCGTCGCCGCCGTGCGGTGAGCCAGGGCGCCGTCGAGCCCGCGCATGTCACCCTCGATCTGCCGCTGCCCGCCACAGAGCGCACCGAGCCTACCCCGGAGTCCGACACCACCGTCGTCGAAACCGTCCTCAACATCGAACTGCCCGACGGGGATGACACCGAGGGGCGCCGTCCTCGCCGTGAGCGTGGCCGCCGAGGCCGACGCGACCGTGAGAATCGCGAGAATCGTGAGAACCGCGAGAACCGCGAGGGTCGTGAGAACCGCGAGGGCCGCGAGAATCGCGAGGGGCGCAACCAGCGCGGCGGCGAGGAGAACCTTGCCCCGATCGCCGGCATCCTCGACATCCAGGAAAACCACGCCTTCGTGCGTACCTCGGGCTACCTGCCCGGCCCGAACGACGTCTACGTGACGCTGGGCAACGTGCGCCGCTGGGGCCTGCGCGCCGGTGATGCGGTCGCCGGTGCCGTTCGCCTGCCCCGCGAGGGCGAGCGCCAGCGCCAGAAGTACAACGCCCTCGTGCGCGTTGACTCCGTGAACGGCATGACGATTGAGCAGGCGCAGGCACGCCGCGAATTCGGTAAGCTGACGCCCGTCTACCCCTCCGAGCAGCTGCGCATGGAGACCTCGCCGAAGGCTTACACGCCGCGCGTCATCGACCTGGTCGCCCCCGTGGGCAAGGGTCAGCGTGGCCTCATTGTCTCCCCGCCCAAGGCAGGCAAGACCATGGTCATCCAGCAGATGGCCAAGGCCATCGAGCTGAACAACCCCGAAGTGCACCTCATGGTCGTCCTGGTGGATGAGCGCCCCGAAGAGGTCACCGACATGCGTTCGATCGTCAAGGGTGAGGTCATCGCCTCGACCTTCGACCGTCCCGCCTCGGATCACACGACGGTTGCGGAGCTCGCGATCGAACGCGCCAAGCGCCTCGTCGAGCTGGGCCAGGATGTCGTCGTCCTCCTCGATTCGCTCACGCGTCTGTCGCGCGCCTACAACCTGGCTGCGCCCGCCTCTGGCCGCATCCTCTCCGGCGGCGTGGACGCGTCCGCCCTGTACCCGCCCAAGAAGTTCTTCGGCGCTGCGCGCAACCTCTCCGAGGGCGGCTCGCTGACGATCATCGCCTCCGCCCTGGTGGAGACCGGCTCGAAGATGGACGAGGTCATCTTCGAGGAGTTCAAGGGCACCGGCAACATGGAGCTGCGCCTGTCGCGCCAGCTCGCCGAGCGCCGCATCTTCCCCGCGATCGACCTCAACGCGTCGGGTACCCGTCGCGAGGAGCTACTCTTCAAGCCCGAGGAGCTGCGCATCATGTGGAGGCTGCGCCGCGTCCTGGGCACGCTCGATCAGCAGCAGGGCCTCGAGCTGGTCCTCGACAAGCTCAAGGAAACCCAGTCCAACGCTGAGTTCCTCATGCTCATCCAAAAGACCACCCCTTCCGAGTGATCGGCGGGTAGGCGCGGGGCGAGTGGCGAGAGCCGCTCGCCCCGTTTTCTGTTGAGACCTACGTGCGAGTACCGGACAACTGATAAGGCCTGTGCCAGAATTGGCGCATGGTGAACATGACACCGAATGCGGCCAATTCGCGGGCGCCACGGGGTGCCTCGCGCCGGTCCTGGAGTGCTGCGCGCGGATTTCTGCGCCTCGTTCTTGGTCTTTGTCTCTTGCTGGTGGCTCCCCTTCAGTTGGTGATCGCCATCTATGACCAGGCCCATCACGGGATGGGGGAGGCTGTGGACTGGCCGCATTGGAGCGGCTGGGTCATGGCGCTGTGCGGAATCGGCGTGCTGTGGGGAGGGGTCAGTTGTCGGCGCTCGAGGCGTCGGAAAATGACGACGATCGCGCAGACGTGGGCATCCTTGGAGAGCCAGCGGGCACAGGTCGAGCGCGTGTTCTCCACGCTCGTTCGCGCGGGGCATTACGAGAGCGGGCTCACGGCGCGCTATGAGTGTGCCCGAGCCGAACGCGTCAGGGTTGGCGCTCGAATCGAGGAGTACAGGTCGCCAGGTTTCTTCGCCTCGCTCAGCGAGGCGTCGGGAGGGGCGGAGGATGAGATCCTTGCGCAGATGGCCGTCCTGGCGGATGCGGATAGCGCGATCATGGCGGCGCGCGACTTATTTGCCGTCGCGCCCGGCTGGCGCGACGTGTGGAACCACGAAATTGGCCCGATCATCGAAGACTTGGGCGTCCTCGATGACGTCGCAGATAGCCTCGAATCAATCGGTACGGACCCGCACATCCTGACGGACATTGAGGCGTTCCGAGAGCGTGTGGGGGATGACAAGGACACGGTGATCAGCCTGGGAGAACGCCTCGAGAGCAGGCAGCTCGGTCCTGCCCAGGCGTTGGAAGAACTCGACCGGATAACCAACGGGGCGCGAGCGCGCACCGCCGAGCTCATCGAAGCGACTCTCGCCACCGATGCCTCGTCGCAGGGACGCGCACGCTACGCGCGGTGGAAGGGCGCGGGAATCAGCCTGACCGCGGCTAACGCTGAGTACGACGGGGCCTACTGGAGCCAGGATGCAGACACTGACGTCGAGTACAATCCGGCAGCCACGATCCGACTGATTGCAAACTCCGCAGGCGTCGACCTGAACGGGCTGCCAGCCCCGGCGACCGGTGTCCTGACGGCTGGCCGCGCATCCATCTATCTACTGCCGATGTATCTTGATCGATACGTGACTGGCGGCGTGGATGCGGCAGGCGACGGCTCGTCCTCGGACTGAGCGGGTGGTGGGGGCCGCTTGCGCCGTTGCTGCGTCTCGAAAATGCTGGTGCCACCGTGCGTGAGCCTGACCGTCATGTCAGAGTGAAGGTATGACGTCTTCGACGAGCGATGCAATGAACTCAGATCCCACGAGCCAGAATTCCCGGAATACTCGGCTCGACGTCCGCGGTCTCCTGCGTATCGTGCTGGGGACCATTCTGGTCCTCGTCACGCCCGCTTGGTTGGCGGTGGCAGCATACGAATACTCGCAGCCGACCGCTTCGGCGACGAGCCTCGTCCCACCCGTTGTGGAGATCCGCGACGAAACCAGCAGCTTCCAGAGCGTCGACGGCCGCCCACTCAACGTCGTCCTGGAGGGAATCGGCTTCCTGCGCCCCACCCACCTCGTCGTCCTGTCCACGGACAACCTGACGGATGACAACTTGGACGAGGCGACGCTGAAGTATGCGCGCGCGAAGCATCCCGAGTGGATCGCGCGCAACGGCTACAAATGGGCCGACGGCTACTTCATCCTCGCGGTGTCTCCCACGCACCGACAGGTCGGCACCTATTTCGGTGAGGACATCGCCCCGACGCTGTCGATCCAGAGCGAGATTCAGGACGCCGCGAAGGATGATTTCCGAGAGGGGCGCTGGAGCCAAGGTGTGGTTGCGGCGGTCAGCACGGCGGCGTCCATCATGCCCAACGAGGCCGGGATGAGCCTGGAGAACCGGCCGGTGTGGCCCGACTGGAAGGGCGCGCTCGCCACCCTGGTCGGAATCGGCATTCTCGCGCGTGGGCACAGCCTGCACCGTAAGACGCTCGAGAACGCGAACAAGGTGGCCGAGGAGTGGCGGGCCTTGGAGGGGCGCCGCGGTGAGGTCGAGCGCGCGTTCGTGGCTCTTCTCGAAGCCGGGGACTACACGAGCGGTCTGTCCGCGCGCTACGAATCTGCGCGCGCCGAATACGAGAGGGTTCGGGAGCGGATTGCGCAGACGCAATCAACGCATTTCCTGGGAACGCTGAGCGCGCAGGCGTCGGACGAGACGGATGAGATCCTTGAGGATCTGCACGCACTAGCGGACGCGGACCATGCGATTGCGGCGGCAGGTGATTTCTTCGCGCTGAGGCCCGGCTGGCGCGCCATCTGGGATAACGAGGTTGGTCCGATCTTCGAGGATCTGCAAGCAGTCGATAACGTCGGGGTCACGGTGCGTGACCACGTGAAGAACCCCAAGGTGCACGGGGCGACCAAGTCGCTGTTCCAGTGGACGAATGAGCAACGTGCGCTGCTGCTCGGCCTCGGCACCCGTCTCGAGCGCGCCGAGGTCACCCCGGCTCAGGCTCTCGAAGAACTCGACCGAATCGCGAATGAGAGCCGCACGCGCCTGGCGGACGTGGTGACGAGTGCGCTAGCGCTCGATTCCTCGACGGAGGGGAGACTACGTTACGCGAGGTGGCAGAGCCCGCCGACCGAACTCGTGAATGCAGCCGAGATGTTCTACAAAGGCTCCTACCTCAGCCAGGGAGCCACGCACGAGTACAATCCCGCGTCGACGATTCGACTCACCGCGAATTCCGCCGGTGTTAACCTCGGCGCATACCGGGCTAACACGTCGAGTCGTTTCAAAGACTACGACAGCTACATCTACGTCAGGCCCCTGTACCTCGACGAATATGTGATCTCTAGCGGCAGTACCTCGTCGAGCACGTCGAGCGCGAACTATGGCTCCTCCTCGGGTGGCTTCTCGGGCTCCGGTTCCTCCTCGTCCTTCTAATGGACGGACAGTGGCGTTCGTTGATGTGCGCCCATAGCGGATCTCACGTGTGTTGCTTCCTTTCTTCGTTGAAGGGGATGGGTGCGTGTGCGATAATGTCCTGTCGGCTTACCGGTTCAC
>USPB01000092.1 GCA_900556405.1 uncultured Actinomyces sp. | reverse complement strand
GCCGCTTCAAGCGCCAGGTCTCCGGATACTCCCTCGAGCACCTCACCCCCGAGGGTGGGCGCAACCTCGCCGCCATGCTCGCGGGCACGGAGGGCACCCTCGTCCTCATCCTGTCGATCACCGTGCGCCTCGTGCCGCTGCCCGACGCGCCCGTGCTCGCTGCCCTCGGCTACCGCTCCATGATCGAGGCCGCCGACGACGTGCCCGCGCTCCTTACCCATTCCCCCCTCGCCGTGGAGGGCATGGACCGCCGCCTCGTCGACGTCGTACGCGCCCACAAGGGCCCCGGCGCCGTCCCCGCCCTGCCCGAGGGCGAAGGCTGGCTCCTCGTCGAAGTCGGCGCCCCCGGAGAAGACATCACCGCCTCCCTGGAACGCGCACGCACCCTGTGCGCCGACTCGGCCGCCATCGACACGGTCGTATACCCGCCGGGGGCGCAGGCCTCGGCCCTGTGGAGGATCCGCGCCGACGGTGCAGGCCTGGGCGGGCGCACCCCGCCGGACGGGGCGGGCGGCGGCGACCAGCAGGCCTGGCCTGGCTTCGAGGACGCGGCCGTCCCGCCCGAGAACCTCGGCGCCTACCTGCGGGACTTCACCGCCCTCATGGAGGAGTTCGACATCGACGGCCTCCTGTACGGGCACTTCGGCGACGGCTGCGTGCACGTGCGCCTCGCCATGCCACTCGAGACCCCCGAGGGCGTGGCACACTCGCGCGCGTTCCTGCAGTCCGCGGCCCGCATCTGCGCTGCCCACGGCGGTTCCGTCTCCGGCGAGCACGGCGACGGGCGCGCCCGCGGCGAACTCCTGCGCTTCATGTACACCCCCGACATGCTCGACCTGTTCGCCCGCGTCAAGTACCTCTTCGACCCGGACAACCGCCTCAACCCCGGGGTGCTCGCCTCCCCCATGGACGAGGCCGAGGCCGCCTCTCGCGCGCGGGCGCGGGCACGTGCGGCGCACGGCGGGGTTGTTGACGGGGTGGCGGCCCACGGCGGGCCTGACTCTGCCTTCAGAGATCGTGACGATGCGGCCGCCGGTCGTTCCGGCCTCTTTCCTGCTGCTGGCGCGCTCGAGCCCAACGATGCGGCCGCCACCGACTCCTCGCCGTCGCCTGACGTGTCTGGCGCTGCTGGCGGCACCGGCCTCGGCCCTGCCGATGGTGCGCTCGACCTGCAGCCCGGCGTCGACCCCCTCGATTTTGGCCTGCGCCGCGTCGCCGCGCGCCCCATGCCCGCCGATGGCGGCTTTGCCTTCACCCACGACGGCGGCGACTTCACGGCCGCCGTCCACCGCTGCACCGGCGTTGGCAAGTGCCGCGCGGGAGTGTCCGGCACCTTCATGTGCCCCTCCTACCTGGCCACGCGCGACGAGAAGGACGTGACCCGCGGGCGCGCTCGCATCCTCCAGGAGGCCGCAAACTCGCAGCTCGTTCAGGCCATCGACTCCCCCGAAGTCCTCGAAGCCCTCGACCTGTGTCTGGCCTGCAAGGCCTGCTCGGCGGACTGCCCCGCCGGGGTCGACATGGCGCGCTACCGCTCCGAAGCGCTCTTCCGTACCTACCGGGGACGAGTGCGCCCCCTCAGCCACTACACGCTCGGCTGGCTGCCGCGCCTCACCCGCGTCACCGCGCGCGTGCCCGGCCTGGCACGCGTGGCAAACGCCATCATGTCGGTCGCTCCCCTGCGCTCGCTCGCCTTCCGCCTCATCGGCCTCGATCCTCGACGAGGCATGCCCGCCCTCCAGTCCGGCACCTTCACCGCGTGGGCTCGCCGCCACTCGCTGCTGGCGGATTCTGTCCCGCCTGGCGACACAGCATCTTCTTTCACTGCGACTTCCGGCACTGCGGCTCGCGATACTGCGGCTCGCGCTGCCGCGAGTTCCTCAGCCGCAAGTTCCGCAGCCGCGACCTCCGCTGCTGCAAGTTCCGCAGCCGCGACCGATGCCCGCGAGCGCGGCGGTGCCCCGGCCTCGTCTGACTCTGCCCGCGAGCATGGCGGCGCCCCGGCCTCGTCAACCCCGGCCTCGACCGACTCCGCCCGCGAGCGCAGCGGCGCCCCGGCCTCGACTGACTCTGCCCGCGAGCGCGGCGGCGCCCCGGCCTCGTCGATGGCGACCTCCCCGATCCTTTCCGGGCCGCGCGACCCCAGCGGGCGGCCGTACGCGCTCGTGTGGGCGGACTCGTTTAGCCAGACTCTCGATGACACGGGTGCGCGCGCGGTCGTCGACGTCCTGGAGGCGAACGGGTTTGCGCCGATCGTCGCGCCGGACGCGTGCTGCGGCCTCACGTGGATTACGACAGGCCAGCTGACGGGCGCGAAGAAACACCTGTCGTCGTTGCTCGGCGTCCTCGCGCCCTTTGCGGCGTCGGGGATCCCGATCGTCGGTGTCGAGCCGTCATGTACGGCGGTGCTGCGCGATGACCTGCTCGACCTGCTGCCTGAGGATCCGCGCTCACTGCTCGTGTCGGGCGCGACGCGCACCCTCGCCGAGGTGCTGTCGGCCGTGCCCGCGGCCGAGCGCCGCCTGCCGAGCCTGGCGGGCGTCGAGATCGTCGCGCAGCCGCACTGCCACCACTATTCCGTCATGGGGTGGGACACCGACCAGGCGCTGCTCGAGTCGTTGGGCGCGCGCGTGACGCGGCTCGAGGGTTGCTGCGGCCTGGCCGGTAATTTCGGCATGGAGGCGGGCCACTACGACCTGTCGGTCGCGGTCGCGTCGCATTCGCTGCTGCCGTCCCTGTCGGCGCAACCGGACGCGGTGTATCTGGCGGACGGCTTCTCGTGCCGCACCCAGGCCGCGCAGCTGGCGGGCCGCGGGGGCGTCCACCTGGCGACGCTGCTTGCGGGGAAGTAGGGCTGATTATCGGGGAGTGAATGCGCCATAGCCACGCCTTCTGCTCGCTACTACTAGCATTTGCTTCACGTGTGCCCCGGGCGGAGCTTGCGGGTCGTGCTCGGCAATTTCGCACGTAATTCCCTTGCGGGTATTTCAAACTGAGAACATAGGTCGTTGGAATTGCAACGTTTTCAGACGCACTTAAAAAATGACCGCCTTAAATTACGTGCGAGATTTGTCTGAGACAGTTGTCGCCGCCGCCAACGTGCGCCGCGCCCTGGCCCCGCATGGTTTCTGGTATTGCTGTGTGGTGCCACTGGTGTTCCGGGCACCACCGGGCCCGGCCGCTGCGTGTGCCCGTGGGCGGCGGCCCGCCCGCGAGTCGTCCGCGCCACGAGCTTCGCTCGGCGCGTCGCCTCGAAGCCCGGCCAGGCCCTGCCACCGCCCACCGGCACCACGGCAGGGCCCACCGACACCCTCCACACCAATGGCACCTGGCGTCCTGATGCATTCGGCGCATCATCCCGACACCCCTCCAGGCCCTGCCACCGCCCACCGGCACCTCCGCAGGCCCCTCCGCCGCTGACAGATCGTGGCTATGCATATCTTGACGACGCGCGCGGTCAGGTCGCGAATCTACTTGTTAAGGCGTGCGCTACACCCGATCCGTAGGCATTACACCCCTTCTGTTCGGGTGCAGCGCCACGTAACAGGTGCAGCGCCACGTAACGGGTGCAGCGCCACGTAACGGGTGCAGCGCCACGTAACGGGTGCAGCGCCTCCGATCAGATTCACGCCCCTTACGACCACCGTCGGGATGCACCCACGTGAAACCGCCGATTCGGACCGTCGCAGGCCTGCGTTGGAACCGCCCACAAGCGCTGTGCCGATGCGGGGATCGATGCTTGGTACGGCGCTAACAACTCAGTCACCCAGACTCTCAGTTGCGCCAGATCCTCATAGTCTGGCCACGAGAATCGATAGACAGTCCAACCAGCACCACGTAAATCATTTTCTCGCTGGATCCATTCACGCTTCGCCCGAGCAAAGTCGGCTTCGTTCTTTCCGAGCTTTCCAATCCCATCGAACTCGAAGATGATCATGAGTCCCGGAATCGCGATGTCCGCAAAGTATCGTCGCCCATTGACAACGATCTCAAACTGGGTCACGACCTCGAAGGCACTCACCGACTTCAAGACCCACAGCAACGCAGCCTCGGCAGGGTTGTCGCAGCCCGGGTCAGCGGCTCGAATGAGGGCTTCTGCTCGGCGCGCCGGTATGTTGTCGTTATGTTCGCGCCACTCCGTGAGCCTCACGAGCATCTCAGAGCGCACCCCATGTGCCCGTTCGCGACACTCTTCCTGCGAAAAGAGGTCAAAGGACGACTGCCTATTCAGCACCATACAGATCCCTACAAATGCGCTCAGGGGCTCAGACCAACAAGCCATACGCACCGCCGCATCGATAAGGCCTTCAGCCAGGACGCCACCAACAGTCTGCAGCTCTCTGTCAAGAGGTGAAACAACAGACCATCGCACCGAAACCCCGGGCACGAGGATCCCTGCTGCGCGAACCGCGCGGAGAGGCTTACTCCCACGCCGAGTACGAGCCCAGACGTATACGTCCGGATTCGCCTCCCACAGAGGAATACCTCGAGACGCAAGCGAACTTGCACCAACGAATACTCGATCCCCGCTCCCCAACGCATGGACAGCAAGGAGACGAGCTCGCGCCACTGTTATCCACGTGCGCCACGGAGTGTCAAGAAGACGCGTGTCGTCGACTCGAACGTAGCATCCTCGCATCACGTGCAAGAAAGCGCCTGATTCTATTTCCTCATGGGCCATGCGACACACTGCCGAGGAACGAATAACTGTCAATTGGTGGCTGCTCATATGTGGATTCTCGCAGCCCCACGAGTTGAGATCATCAAGACAATCAACCCCTGTGGATAACCAGCGACACGAACAAGGGGCTGTGGATAGAGTGCGCGACAGCCCCGCCCTCTGTGCGGCACAGTCACCTCTGCGCACACCGACCACACTTTCACTTGTTATGAGGGGCAGTGCACCTGAACCGTAGGCATTACACCCCTTCTGTTCGGGTGCAGCGCTACGTAACGGGTGCAGCGCCACATAACGGGTGCAGCGCCGGCGGCTCGTCCCCTGCACGCCAGTCCACACGCGGCGGCGATAACGCGGAAGTACTCCTGAAGCACACCGGCAATTATCGAGGTCAGCCTCAACAACGATCCCGCGCCTCACACCGCCCAGCTGACGGGCATCACAGTTGCCTCAGTACTTCCTCGACGGGTGAACGACCACCGGGTATCGGACAACGCAGGTTGGCTCCAGCACTCATGGCTTCCGCCGCGTGGAGGCCGCCAACGGAGCGACAGGGAACGAACACGCCGTTCGAGCATTCAGTTGCGAGTCTCGGCAGTGTCGCATCACGCCTGGCGGGTAGACCACCTGGACCCCGCCCCTCGCACCCCACCCACTCGCACCGCAGCACCGACCAGGCCGGAACGCGCCTGAGCCTCACCCATGCGCTGCCCGCACCAGGCCCACAATCTCCGCCGAGGCCGGGGCGCCCGTCGCGCGGGCCCAGCGGGCCGCGACATCCGAAACATCGATGGACGGATCGACGAGCAGCGCCGTCGACAGGGCCTCCGCCAGCACACCCGACGAGGCCATGACACTGACCTGCCGCACGCCCGAACGCGCGGGGTATCCCGTGCGCGGGTCGATGATGTGATGGTCCAGCAGGCGCGCAGCCCGGCCAGGAACATCAGAGTCGGCAGCCCCATGGGCATCACCAGGTACATAGGCGCAGCCAGGCGCATCAGCGTGAGAGTGCCCAGGGCCAGTCACATGTCCGTCCGACGCCACAAGGCCGAAATTCAGAGATGCACCACCACCAGCGGCCTTATCTGGATGACCTTCGTTGCGAGGAGATGCGGCACCCTCACCGGATGTTTCACGCAATGTTTCACGCGCGCGCAGATCGGCCACAGGCCCCGCCACACGCCCCAACACGGGCCCCGCCGCGGGCTCCACCACAGGCCCCGCCGCGGGCTCCACCACGGGCCCCGCCGCAGGCCCGGCACAAACCGCACGAGCATCCCCCAGCGGCCCAAGGTTGTCGCCGGACGTCGACAGGGACGCCATGCCACCCGCAGGCAGTTCCACGACGCCAGCAACTGAAGTGGCCGCTCCGTGGGGGTCACGCAGGCCTGCGCGCCACGGCGAACCATCGGCGCGAGTACCATTCACAGACACCGACGAAGTCCCCACTGACACCAATACCCCGCGCGCACCCATAGAAACCGCCAAGTCGCGGCACGCATCAGCGGTGTACCCCTTCGCGATGCCGCCCAGGTCGAGGCGCGGGCTGGGCACCTCCGCACCACCGACGGACTCGGCGGGAACGCCCACCGCCCAGCGCCGCTCGCCCACGCGCGACAACAGCCCCCAGGACGACGCGCGCAACGCCGCCTCCACAACACAACCAGACGGCGCAGGCGGCAAGGGCCTGCCCGCGACGTACGCCGCCCGCATCGCCTTGACGTCCCATGCGGCAACAAGCGGCCCGATCATTGGGTTGAACGCTCCCCCGGTCGCCTCCGCGAGCGCCAACGCGCCACGCAGCAGCCGGTCGGTGTCCTCACTGACGACGAGGCCGGGGCTGGCCTCCGCGGATTCAGCTACGTCGCGGGAAACACCCTCATCGCCCCCAGCCGAAGCGGCAGCAGCATTGAGCCGCGACACCTCGGAAGAAACCCGGAACACGCTCCACAGGTCCTCGTGGCGCGCCACGACCTCGACAATGGCGTTGACGATCGCCATGCCGTCTCCGCCCCAGCCGATAATGTCGACGCGGGTGCCCATCGCGGGAAACGAGGAACGCCACGTGGGCACGGACTCAGCTGTCGGAGCCGTCGACGTCGCCGTCCTTCGTAGAGTCGTTGAGGCCGGGGATGTTGATGTCGTCGGCACCGTCGGGAGAGACGCCCTGCGCGGCCGCGATGGCTCGGATGGAGGCCTGCACGAACTGCTGGTGGGCGACGGTGGCGCCGGTGATGACGTCGACCTTGGCGGGGTCGCCGACCTTGGTGAGGTTGTCGGAGTACTCCTGGTAGGAGGCGACGGCGGCCTGGGCCTTCTTGTAGTAGTCCTCGTTGAAGACTTCGCCCGCGGAGTTCTTGCCGTAGTTGGCGCCCTTGTCGGTGCCGTCGGCGAGCGTCGTCTCGTAGGACGTGGAGGTGATGCGCCCGCCCTCGACGGTGATGGTGATGGTGCCGATGGAGCCCTGGTCGTCGGCGTTGGACTGGGCGGTCCAGGTGCCGTCACTCATGGGCTTGGTCATGTCGAGGCCGGTGGAGGGCGCGCACGCGGCCAGGATGGTCGCACCGAGGGCCCCGAGGACCGCGTACGAGGCCGGGGAGGCCCAGCGGGATCGAGTATCAAGCGTGGTGGGCGTGGTCATCGCACCTTGTCCTTTCCGCTGCGGGCGTCGCCGTCGCGCGGGACGGACAGCCCGGAGGAGCGTTCTTCGAAGTCGTGGTCGTGCCACGTTTCTTTCACGACCTTGCCGTGGTCGAGTCGGATCTCGCGCTGGCCCTGTTCGGCGACCAGCGCGTCGTGGGTGACGACCATGAGGGTCGTGCCCTCCTTGTGGAGCTGGTTGAACAGGTCGAGGACGATTTCCTCGTTGGTTTCATCCAGGTTGCCCGTGGGCTCGTCGGCGAGGACGAGCTTGGGGTAGTTGATGAGGGCGCGGGCCACGCACACGCGCTGCTGCTCGCCGC
>USPB01000091.1 GCA_900556405.1 uncultured Actinomyces sp. | reverse complement strand
AACGCCACTCGGACTGCGGAGGGGCTGCTCGATGCATCCCCGGCGACCGAGATCGGGGAGGCGGACACCGCGGTGTTCCGCGCCGAGGGCGGAACCGCGGATTTCGTCGATTTCCTGGCCACCGACGGCTCGGTGACCGACACCTTCCGTCTGACCGGCCAGGGCGTGTACACCGAGACGGTCCAGCAACTCGATCGGCGCAGCGGACACCTGCGCCCCGTCGAGGTCGAGCGTACCTGCGACGTCGACATCGCCCTGCGCTGGGGTATCGGCTACGACACGATCGAGCGCTCCTTCGTCAACATCATCGCCACTCCCATGGGGGGCACGCACCTGACAGGCTTCGAGCAGGCCGTCGTCAAGGTTCTGCGCAAGCAGATCGGGACGAACGCACGCGCTCTGAAGGTCACCAGCCGTGACGGGCGCATTGAGAAGGACGACATCCTGGCCGGCCTGACCGCGGTCGTCACCGTGCGCGTGCCCGAGCCCCAGTTCGAAGGCCAGACCAAGGAGGTCCTCGGCACCGCCCCCGTACGGCAGATCGTCGCCAAAGTCGTCACCGAGGAGCTCACCGCCCTGCTGACCTCCTCCAAGCGGGACCTCAAGGCCCAGTCCCGCGCTCTGCAGGAGAAGATCGTCGGTGAGATGCGCGCGCGCGTGTCCGCCCGCATGCACAAGGAGATCACCCGTCGCAAGACGGCCCTGGAGACCTCGACCCTGCCGGCCAAGCTGGCCGATTGCCGGTCCGACGACGTGACCGCCTCCGAACTGTTCATCGTCGAGGGCGACTCGGCCCTGGGAACCGCCAAGAACGCCCGCAACTCCGAGTTCCAGGCGCTGCTGCCCATCCGCGGCAAGATTCTCAACGTTCAGAAGGCCTCGCAGGCGGACATGCTGCACAATGCCGAGTGCTCGGCCATCATCCAGGTCGTGGGGGCCGGGTCCGGGCGCACCTTCGATCTGAAAACCGCCCGCTACGGCAAAGTCATCCTCATGACCGACGCCGACGTCGACGGCGCGCACATCCGCACCCTGCTGCTGACCCTGTTCTTCCGCTACATGCGCCCCATGGTCGAGGCTGGCCGCATCTACGCCGCCGTCCCGCCCCTGCACCGCATCGAGGTCGCGGGCAAGGGACGGAAGAAGCGCGAGTACATCTATACCTACTCCGAGGACGAGCTGCATCGTAAGCTCGCCGCCCTGCGTCGCTCGGGCCGCACGTGGAAGGAACCCATCCAGCGATACAAGGGTCTGGGCGAGATGGATGCCGACCAGCTGGCTGAGACCACGATGGATCGGGCCCACCGCTCGCTGCGCCGCATCACGCTGGCGGATGAGGAAGCTCTGCGCCAGGCCGAGGACGTGTTCGAGCTGCTCATGGGCTCGACGGTGGGTCCGCGCAAGGAGTTCATTGTCGAGGAGTCTGCGGGGCTGGATCGTACGCGCATTGATGCGTGACGTGAAGCGGAAAAAGCTGATTCGTTGCACAAACGTTCAGGACTCTTGGCCATATGTCAGGTCCCAGTGTGACTAAAGGCCCGATCAGCCGGTAGGATGATACGCATGACAGGACTTGCGCAGCGCCTCACGCCGCCGGGGTCCGTCCCGTACCCGGGCAATCACCTCGGGTTGCGCTGGCGGCCCCTGATCGGCCGCGACGCGCCCGCCGTGTATGCACTCATCTCCCTGATCGAAGACGACGATAACGCCATCCGGCGCACGTCAGTCGACGATATCGCGGACATGATGGAGGGCGAGAACGGACGCGACTGGGTCGACACGATCGTCGGCCTCGATGCGAAGCGAAACATTTGTGCGGTGGCATCCGTGCGCGTGCTACGCGGCATCCACGAGGCCGCGACCGCCATCGTGAGCGCCTACATTCACCCGCACTGGCGTGGCCGAGGCGTGGGCCGAGCCCTGCTGTACTGGCAGGACGGACGCGCTCGCCAGATGCTCGTCGAGGCATTCGGCGCCGAGTCCGAAGTCCCGGTGTCCATCTCGAACCTCGTCGACGCACACATGACCGACCGTCGCCGCCTCTACATTGCGGCAGGTTTCTTTGCCAAGCGCACGTACCAGGTCATGTACCGCGACCTTGCCGGCGGCGAGGTCGCCCCGCAGCCGCGCCACGGCTACCGGGTCCTGCCGTGGGCGCAGGTTCCGCAGGAACAGATTCGTGCCATCCACATGGAGGCTTTCCAGCAGGCGTTCCGTTCGCCGCTGCGTGCTCTGTGGTGGGATGACGCGATGAATCACTTCGATCCGCGGTGGTCCTTCGTCGCTGTCGACTCCGAGGGCGACGTGGTCGGCTACGCGATCACGGGTCGCCCCGCCCAGCGCTGGGTGGCCACGGGTCGGCCGGAGGCATACATCTACCTGCTGGGCGTCGCCGAAGCTCACCGTGGCCGTTCCGTGGCAACAGCTCTCGTTGGGCACACGGTCGCGGCAGCGTCGGCCTCGGGAGTGAGCCGGATCGGCCTGGATGTCGATATGTCAAGTCCCGACGGCGCGCATAATATCTACGAACACCTTGGCTTCGTTGACGAGGCCGCAGAGGTTTATTACACGATCGACCAGTAGAGCCGGAAGGAGGCGAGCATGAGCATTTCTCTCGCACAGCGAGTAAATGCCCCCGAGTTCGTCCCCTTCCCGGGCGAGCATCATGGGATTGAGTGGGAGGAGCTGACGCTTGCCCACCACACAGGTCTTGCTGCCCTGTTTGCTCGCATGGAGGCTCGCGATAACCCGCCGTATCGCACGAGCCCGGACGAGGTCGAAGAGATGCTCTCGAGTGCCTCGCAGTGGCGTGGCCTGGTCGGTATTGCGCGCAGAGGAATCGCAGCAGGGCGCATCGTCGCTTTCGCGCAGGTCGTCTTGCGTTTTCCGGGGCGCGTGGAGTGCGTGTGCGTCGGGGGAGTGGATCCCGACTTCCGCCGCATTGGCCTCGGTAGCGCGATCGTGGACTGGCAGGAGGGGACCGCGCGCCAGATGCTGGCTGGGGTCGAGGGGGATGGTCCCGCACAGATCACCTGCCACGTCGAGACCGGACAGGATGACCTCGAAGCGCAGCTGAAAGTCCACGGATTCCGTTGGACGCGCACCTACTACGAACTGCGCGCGTCGCTTGAGGGACTGCCGCAGCTGCCCGATCTGGGTTCGTACATGAGCGTCGAGGCCTGGGATCCCCAGTGGGAGGAACCCGCCCTACGTGCGGCGAACCGTCTCAACGAGTTCGAGTGGGGGCGTCCCCCGCTCACGCAGGAGCAGTGGATGCAGGGACGTACGGCTTTCGCCCCAGAATGGTCGTTTGTTGCTGTTGACCGCACCGGTGATCGACCGCGCGTCGCCGGGTTCCTCCTTGCTTCCCGCTACGAACAGGACTGGGCGGCTCTCGGTTGGCGCGAGGGGTATATCGACCAGTTGGGCGTTCTGTCCCAGTGGCGTGAGAGTCGCGTCGCGGATGCGCTGATCCTCGCCTCGATGAGGGCACAGAAACGCGACGGAATGGACCGTGCAGCGACGGGCGTGGGGTCAGCGAACCATACGGGTGCCCTCGCCATTTATGACTATCTGGGTTTCCGCACGGTGGGCCAGACGAGGCTTTACGCGATTGAAATTTGATTGTCGTTTCACATGGTGGATATTCCCTCATATCTCCTTGTGTAAGCGTCGTTACTTTTTTCTTTCTTGTGGGCGTATTCGCGCTCGACAAGTCAGGGATTTGTGCGTAATCGCTGCCTAGGTCCTAGTTGTCCGACCAATTGAATTCATAGGCTCGCACCAGAGGCAGGAACGGCCTCGGCGCCACGGCGTCCCATCTCCACAGCGCGGAGCTAGCATGACAACA
This sequence comes from uncultured Actinomyces sp., assembly GCA_900556405.1. Taxonomy (GTDB): domain Bacteria; phylum Actinomycetota; class Actinomycetes; order Actinomycetales; family Actinomycetaceae; genus Pauljensenia. Next base: position 3,862 of record USPB01000091.1, on the reverse strand, counting down.
AAGACGTCAGCATCATCGACTTCCATTCCGCCCTTGGTCATTCGAAGCGCGATCGTCGCATCCCTCGGAGGCCTGCTCTTCGGTTTTGACACCGCCGTCATCTCGGGTGCGGAAGAAAAACTCACCGAGCTTTACGCCCTATCCTCCATGGGCGAGGGCATGATCGTCGCCATCGCGACCATCGGCACGATTTTCGGCGCCATTATCGCCGGTAAGCTCGCCGACCGCTTTGGACGTAAGCCCGTCCTCTTCTGGATTGGTATTCTCTTCGGCGTCGGCGCCCTGGCAACCGCCCTGGCACCGGTTCCTGCACTCAATCCGGTCGGGGACGGTAAGTTTGTGGCGGCGTCCTCTTTCCCGATTGCCTTCTTCATGCTGTTCCGCTTCCTCGGAGGCGTCGGCGTGGGCCTCTCCTCCGTGGTAGCCCCCATCTACACGGCCGAGATTGCTCCCGCTCGTGTGCGTGGGCGCCTGGTTGGCCTCGTTCAGTTCAATATCGTTTTCGGTATCCTCCTGGCCTACGCCTCGAATGCGGTCATCCGCGAGATTGTGCATGAAGATATTGCGTGGCGCTGGATGCTTGGTGTCATGGCCGTACCGGCTGTCTTCTTCCTGATTTTCCTTGCCACCGTGCCCGAGACTCCTCGCTGGCTACTTGCCCACGGTCACGAGCAACGCGCCGTCAAGATTTCTGAGCGCCTGACCTCCACGCAGGAGGAGAGCATCGAGCAGATTGGCGAGATTAAGACACAGATCGCCGAGGACGCCGCTGGCGGCAAGGTCGCTTTCTTTACGCGCCGCTACCGCAAGGTCATCCTCATGGCCTTCTGCATCGCGATGTTCAACCAGCTCTCGGGCATCAATGCGATCCTCTACTACGCGCCTAAGGTCATGAAGCTTGCAGGTGGTGAACAGGTACTCGGACCGGCATTCCCCTATGTCGCATCCGTCATTGTCGGCCTCATGAACCTGATTGCCACGATGGCCGCCCTGACCGTTATCGACAAGCTGGGCCGTCGTCAGCTCATGATTGTTGGTTCTATCGGCTACCTCGTGTCGCTGGGCTTCCTGTCGGCCATCATGTTCGCCTACAAGGGAGGAGCGTTCGAGCAAGGCAGCGCTGTCCCGGTGTGGCTGATCCTGATTGGTCTGCTTGCATTCATCGCCTCTCACGCGTTCGGGCAAGGGTCCGTCATCTGGGTATTCATTTCGGAGATCTTCCCCAACCGCGTGCGCGCGCGTGGCCAGTCCCTGGGTTCGCTCACGCACTGGGTCTTCGCCTTCATTACCACCTATGCCTTCCCTGTGCTCACGGATAAGCTCGGCGGCGGCTTCGCCTTTGGACTGTTCTTCCTCGCGATGGTTGGTCAGCTATTCTGGGTCCTGAAGGTCATGCCCGAAACGAAGGGCATCCCGCTCGAAGAAATGGAAGAGAAACTGGGGTTGACGAATGACTAGGATCGTGAACATCGGGGAAGCTCTCATCGATGAGATCACCCGCCCGAACAGTGAACCCGTCGAGGTCGTCGGGGGATCGATGCTCAACGTCGCAGCCGGACTGACCCGGCTAGGGCATGAATCCGAACTGGCAACATGGTTCGGCCGCGATGCCCGCGGCAACAAGGTCCGCGCTCACGCCGAAGCGGCGGGGGTGACCCTGACTCCCGGCTCCGATGGGGCTGACTTCACGACGGTCGCTCATGCGAGCCTTGATGAGCGAGGCCGTGCCACCTACGAATTCGATCTGTCGTGGGATGTGCCCGCGGTGGAGGATCCCGACAGTGTCGGGCACGTGCACACCGGCTCATACGCAGTTGTCCTTGAGCCCGGCGCCGACAAGGTCCTGGCCGCTGTTAAGCGTCAGGCTATCCGAGGTACCGTCTCATACGACCCGAACATCCGCCCCGCCCTGCTGGGCACGCCCGACGAGGCCCGCCCGCACATTGAGGCGATCGTGGCCCTCTCGGACGTCGTGAAGGCGTCGGATGAGGACCTGGAGTGGCTGTACCCGGGCCGTCCCGTTGAGGATGTTATCCGCGAGTGGTCGCAGTCCGGTCCGTCGCTGATCCTGTGCACGCGCGGCCCCTGGGGCGTCTACATCAAGGCGGCCGCCGAGCGCGACATGCTCGTCGTCGACCCGCTGGATGTTGAGCTGGTGGACACCGTGGGCGCGGGCGATTCGCTCATGGCTGGTCTGATCTCGGGCCTGGTGGATGCGGGACTCCTGGGTTCTGGCGAGGCGAAGCAGCGTCTGCGCGATGCCTCGTGGGACCAGATCCTGCCCGCCATTCACCGCGGCATCATCACCTCCGGCATCACCATCTTGCACCAGGGTGCGTACTCGCCCACGCGTGACGAGGTCGCCGACATCCTGGCTGCCGATCGGACGCTGCGAGGCTGACGGGAAGCGTCCCTGAACGAATGGGTGTGGGCCCGGCCAATCGGCCGGGCCCACACCCATATCATCATGACGACAGACAAAGTGGTGGGGCGGCCGGGAGAAATCCCGGCCGCCCCACCGCTAAAACGACAGGGGAGTGTCAGCCAATCGACGCGATCGCGAAGGTGATCGGCACACCCGAGCCGTCGCGGCGCTCGTCCTCCGCGGGCAGCTCCACAGGCGAACCATCCGCGGATGCGGCGCGTGCCGGCTTGGTGCCCACCCACGCGATATCGAGCCGATCCTCGCCGCGCAGGAAGCGCTGGCAGCGCACGCCCTGACCGCCTCGGCCCTTCGCCGGGTAGCACTCGAAAGGCGTCACCTTCACGGTCGTCTGGCCCGTTCCCGGCAGCGCGCCGAGCGCCGCGGCCACCGTCACGACGACCGCATCGATAGGTGCCTCGACCACCCAGAAGCCCAAGACCTCGGCGCCTGCGTTGAGCTTCATGCCCGCCATGCCACCGGCTGTGCGCCCCTGCGGGCGTACCTTCGCGGCGGGGGTGCGCAGCAGCTGCGCGTCCGACGAGATAAACACGAGGTCCGCCCCATCCGTGCAGCGATCGAAGCCCACGAGACGGTCCCCGTCCTCCAGGGCGATGACCTCCCACTCGTCGCGCTGAAGCACATCGGGGCGCAGGCGCTTGACGGTTCCACGGGCCGTGCCCATCGCGACCACGTCGGTGCCCTCGGGGTCCAGCAGGCCCACCGCGGGAACGTCCGTGTGTAGCAGCAGGGATGCGGGCATCGCCCCGGCGAGCGACAGTCCCGTCTCGAAGCGGGGGAGCGCCGGCAGGTCCACGACATCAATGCGGTGTGCGAGACCGTCCTCCGTCACCACCGCCACCTGCGAGCGGGCAGTCGATGGTGCCTGGGCGCGCCACCCGTCCGATGCGGCGCGCGGCCCGGGTTCCAGCGGGTCCCCACCCTCGACGCGGGCGAGGGCGCCCGTCGACGAGAGGACCACGACGCACGGGTCGTCCGGAATCTGAAGGTCCAGGCCCTTGCCCGAACGCGATACCGACGGCAGCGCAGCCAGCGCGGCGTCGTCGGATGCGGCGCCCACCGGCGTGCCCGTCGAGGCCAGCAGCAGCGTGCGACGCGGCGTCCCCAGACGATCTGAGACCTCGCGCAGCTCTTTCTTGACGAGCGCGCGCAGCAGCTCCGGATCCTCCAGGATTTCACGCAAGGAAGCGATCTTCGCCAGCAGTTCGTCGCGCTCGGTCTCCAGCTCGATACGTGAGAACTTTGTGAGGCGGCGCAGGCGCAGCTCGAGGATGTAGTTCGCCTGGGCCTCGGACAGGTCGAAGGCCGTCATCAGCCGCTCGCGCGCGATCTCCGCGTCGTCCGAGGACCGAATGATCGCGATGACGTCGTCGATGTCCAGGATCGCGATGAGCAGGCCCTCGACCAGGTGCAGGCGAT
>USPB01000090.1 GCA_900556405.1 uncultured Actinomyces sp. | reverse complement strand
GGCCCATCCACCAGATGGCGAGCTGGTTGAGGACCGCGCCCTTGCCGGGGATCAGTGTCGGCAGGACATAGTCGTAGGCGCTGATGCGATCCGACGTCACCATGAGCAGTGCCTCCGGGCCTGCCTTCGCGTGGCGGGGGCGCCCCGCCGGGGTGGCGGTCTGCGGCGCGGGGCCGACCACTGCCTCGTCGGGAGCGTAGATGTCGCGTACCTTGCCCGCGCTCAGCGGGGTCCAGCCGTGGAGGGTGGCGGTCATAGTGCTCCTCAGTAGGTTATCAGTCAAGGGTAACGGCCAGGTCTGCGGGCCACGTCGCGATATCGCTGCGGTGGTGCTCCCCGTCGAAGTGGATGAGGTCGACGCCGCGGTAGGCGAGCGCGCGGGCCTCGTCGAGGGTGGCCACGCGGGCGACGACGTCGAGGACTCGGCCGCCGGAGTTCACCAGCGCGTAGGTCGGCTCGAAGCCGCAGCATCCGGCCGCGACGTCGGTCGGGTCGTCGGTGATCTCCTCGGAGGTGCCGGCGTGGATGACGTGGACGCCGTCCAGTGCCTCGGCCGCCTCGATGCCGGTGATCACGTGGCCGGTGTCCGTGGGGCCCGGGTAGCCGCCCGAGGCCATGACGACCGTGACGGCGGCGTCCTCGCTCCACACGGGGGCGGGGACCTTCGCCAGGGTGCCGGTCGCGGCCGCGTACAGGATGGGCGCCAGCGGGGAGTCGAGGCGTTCGAGGACTGCCTGGGTCTCCGGGTCACCGAAACGCACGTTGAATTCGACGACGCGGATGCCCTTGGAGGTCATCGCGAGGCCGCAGTACAGGAGGCCGCGGAAGGGGGTGCCGCGACGCGCCATCTCGGTGATGACGGGCTGGGCGACCTCGTCGACGATGCGCTGCGTGGCCTCTTCGGGGAGCCACGGGAGGGGGCTGTAGGCGCCCATGCCGCCCGTGTTCGGGCCCTCGTTGCCGTCGCCCACGCGCTTGAAATCCTGGGCGGGCTGCAGCGGAACGACGGTCGCGCCGTCGGCGAAGCAGAACAGGGACACCTCGGGGCCGTCAAGGTAGTCCTCGATAACGACCGCTCCCCCGTCACGCGACAGGCAGGCGCGCGCGTGGTTCGAGGCCTGGGCGCGGTCGCTGGTCACGACGACACCCTTGCCGGCGGCGAGAGCGTCATCCTTCACGACGTAGGGGGCACCCAGGTCGTCGAACGCGGCCTCGACCTGGTCCATCGTGGTGCACGTGAAGGCGCGAGCGGTGGCCACGCCGGCATCGGCCATGACCTGCTTCGCGAACGACTTAGAGGCCTCGAGGCGCGCGGCGTCCTTCGTGGGGCCAAAGACGGGGATTCCGTAGTCCAGGACCGCATCCGCGACGCCCGCGACGAGCGGCGCCTCGGGGCCGACGACCACGAGGTCGACGTTCTCGGACGTGGCACGGCGCACGACGTCCTTCGGGTCCAGCGGATCCATGGTCAAGGAGCGGCCCAGCTGCTCCAGCGCGGGGTTACCCGCCTGGACGACAAGCGACACGGGATGCTCAGGGGTGGACGTTCGTACAAGCGCGCGGGCGATCGCGTGTTCGCGACCTCCGTTACCAACGAGAAGAACCTTCACGCTACCAGCCTATCGGTGTTTGACGGCCGCCTGGGCCGCCGTTGGGTTTTATGGGTGCACGTCACAGCGAAAGTGAGACGGGTTTGCGTCCCTCACCACGCGCCATTCGGGTTGCCGTCGCGTTTCCCGTCCTGGGCATCACGCTGGTTCTGCTGCCTGTCTTTGTTCTGGTTTTCCAGCTGCTCCCTGCGCTCCTTTTGGTCCTTGCTTTCGCCCGCGTAGGGATCTTCGGACGGGCTGGGGCTGGGCGTCGGATTCTCCTGCTGGCCCTGCTGGCCTTGCTGCCCCTGCTGGCCTTGCTGACCCTTTTGGTCCGGCTGTTGCTGCTGGTCCTGCGATCCGTCCTGCCCCTGAGACTCCTGCTCGGCCTGCTGTTTCTTGTCCCCGACGCGTTCCTTGTTTTCGTCGGCGGGGTTGTTGGATTCACCGCCGGACTGCTGATCGGACTGTCCGCCCGACTGGTTCTGGTCGCCGGACTGGCCGCCTCCACCGGAGGCGGTCTGACAGGGGGAGATCGTGTCTTCGGCTTCCTGGTAGACGCTCACCGCGTCCGCGGTCGAGCCCGCGGCGCGCAGCTGGTCGCCCTGGATCTCCAGGCCGATGCCGAGATTGACGCGCACGCGACACTCGTAGGAGAAGGGTTCGAGGCGACCCGGCTGAACCTCGGTGGCCTTGGGGACGAGGTCGAAGGCGGTACGCAGTTCCGCCACGCCCTCGTCCACGCGATCTTGGCGCACGAGGGTGGTTCCGAGGTTGTAGTGGGCCACCCAGGCCTCGATGCCGATGCCCGTCCACGTCCGCTGTCCCTCGTAGCCCGCCTGGGCGACGTCGTATTCGTGGGCGCGCCAGTGCTGCAAGGACGAGCGCGACCAGAGGGTCAGGCCGATCAGGTACCCGGCGATCGCCAGGGCGATCACGAGGATCGGGATGGAGTACCACAGGGGGCGCAGCGCGCGCGGGGAGCGCTGGATCTTCTGCTTGCCGTTCGTGGCCTGACCGAGCTGCTCGCGGACCGAGGAATCGACCGCACTGCCGGGGAGGGCACCGAAAGGCAGGAGGTCCTCTTCGGGCAGTTTGTTGTTAGAGGGCATGGGAATTCCTCAGCTGTTGAGCGCGCAGCGCCAGGGTGGCGCCCTCCCACGCGAGGAGTCCCCCGAGCAGGAGCGCAAACGGCCAGATGATGTAGCGGTACGTTTCTTTCATGTTGCGCTGTTCGGAGATCTCGGTCGCACCATCCATGATGCTGCGCGCGTGGGATTCGATCGCGGACTTGTCGGGCGAGTGCACGTAGTCGACGCCAATGCGCGAGGCCACCGATTGCAGGGCCGCCTCGTCGATCTTCGAGATCGCAACCGGATGACCGGGCTTGGACAGGTCGTGGATGTAGCCGTCGTCACCCGCGCTCTGCGATTCGCTGTTGCCTAGGCGCAGCGCCTTCATCCGACCGCCCGTTTCCGTGCCGTATCCGATGACGAGACCGCCGTCGACGTACTCCTTCACGCGGTCCCAGTCTTCCTCGGAACCGCTCGGCGCGGACGCCCAGTGATCCTGGTTCGACGTCTCACCATCGGAGAAGACGAAGACGACGCGCAGATTCTGGGGATGGCGTTCCTTGTTCTTCGCAAGAAGGTCTGCCAGATCCGCGGCGGGGCGATTCAGCGACGATCCCTGGGAGGATGAGGACAGCTCTCGGTTGAAGCTCTCCATGTACGAGGCAACGGCCGAGGAGTCGGTCGTCAGCGGCATGTCGATGTGCACCGAGGAGTCCCACGTGAGGATCGAGAAGCGGGAACCCGCCATGGAGTTCATGAGGATAGCGACGTCATTGCGCACGCCGTCAATGCGCGGCTTGGATCCGTCCCAGTCCTCTGCAGCCATCGAGCCGGTACGGTCGATGACGAGGTAGACCTCGAGGGCCGACGAAACTTCAACGGCCTCGCCGGGAATCGACGGACCGGCACCCATGACGATGACGATCAGGACGATCAGCGAGCGGCGGATGACGTCCATGACGCGCTTGCGTGCCGCGCGCTTGGCGGACAGGAATACGAAAGTCGCACCAATCGCCAGGATCAGAACCAGCAACACGGGGTGGATCACGGGGCGAAAAATCATGTCAGAGCCTTCCGAAAGCGAGCAGACCGAGCAGGGAGAGGACGCCGACGATGGTCCAGCCGAGGGCGGCGCCGGGGCGGTCGGTCTCCATGACTTTGCCCGCGGAATCGAGTTCTTGCTTTTGCTCGGATTCGATCTGACGAACGACGTCATCGACGGCAGAGGGGGAGGAGGCGTCGTAGAACTCGCCGCCGGTCGACTTGGCCAGGTCGCGCAGCTCCACGCCCTCGTCTGACAGTGCATACGAGGAACCCGGATACAGGACGGAGACCGTCACTCCCTGGCTCTTCGCGAATTCGATGGCTTCGGGCAGGTTGTAGATACCCTCACCTAACACTTCGTTGTCGGTCGCGAGCAGGATCGTACGCGATCGTTGCTTGTCGGTGTGGTCGAAACCGAGCACGCAGGACGCCAGGCCATCACCGACCAGCGAGGCGCGATGCTCATCATCGTTGGCGAGCGTCGGCTGGAGGTAGGCCTCGAGTTCCTTGGTGACGTAAATGTTCTGGCCGATTTGACTGTATCCGCGGTCGATCGTCTTGGCCATCTCCGTGAGGACGTCGTTAGCCATCTCGTAGTCGTCTGTCAGAGGGAACATCGTCATCGAGTAGGCATTCCACAACTGCAGCGAGATTCGCTCACCCTCGAAGTGGGAAATGATCTGCTTGAACGCGTCACCGATCTCCGAGTCGTAGGGGAGCATCGATCCGGAGGCGTCCAGGCACAGGACGATGTCACGGCTCGACGACTTGTCGTACTTGGTGTAGCGGTCGACGGGCGCACCCGCGGAAACCGACGCCGCGATGACGGCGATGATAAAGCAGACCACAGCCATCGATAGGGACGCGCGCGTGCGGCGCACGAGCGCCTGATACTTGGGCAGGCCACGCAGGAAGCCGGTGTTGGCCACCCAGCCTTTCTTGCCCGAACGCTCGCCGGCCCGGCGTGCGAGCATCCATCCGAGGACGGTCGCCGCCGCGACGACCAGGAGGACGACGGGAATAAGCCACCCGAACCTCATACGTTCACCGCCTCCACAGCCATGGTCAGGACCCGGGTGACAGCCTCGTGCGAGGGCTGACCATCCGGGATGGTATCACCCGTGAAACTGGGAATTTCACACGCCTGAAGAATGTCGGCCAAACCCGGCCAGACGGGGACGAGCTCGCGCACCTCGGACACGGTCGCCACCTCGAGGTCACGCCCCGTACGCTCCGTGCCGAGCGCTCGCATGAGGCCCGCGAGCGCGAGGTGCACGCCGCGCGCATCCAGATCTCCGTCGGCGTAGCGGTCCGCGATCTGGTCGATGAAGGTCAGGTACTTCTTGCGGCGCGCGTCCGTGATTGTTTGCAGTTCCATGACCTCGCCGATGCGCGAGGTCCACCAGCGCCACACGCTGTACAGGATCCACCCGAGCACGGCGACCACGATCGCCAGGCCGAGGACCCACATCCAGTTCGGATAGATGACGGGGTCCAGCAGGTTATCTTTGATGTCACCGGACATGTGCGCCCCTCTCAAGAGCGCGCATGAGGGCGCGCGGCACTTCTTCACTGGACGAGACATCCACGTGGATGACCCCCCTCTTATCAAGCATCTGGGTCACTGCCGCGCGTCGCATCGCCATCACGTTGGCGGCTTCACCCGACAGTTGGTTGTCGCGCAGCAGAAAGTCGGGCAGCGGCCCCTCGTTCACGTCGACGACATTCGTGCCCGTGTCGAGGGACGTCGGATCGATGTCGGCCACGCTAATCTGCATGACCTGGTGGCGCACCGACAGCGACTTAATCAGGTCATCGGACACGCGCGTGGGCTCCGGCTGGGTCGCATCCGTGACGATCACCATGAGGCTGCGGCGCTGGGTCACGGTGCGGGCGCGCGCCAGGAGCTTGGGCACGTCCGAGTGGGGCGAGGACAGGGTGATGTCCTCCTCGATGCGGCGCATCACGGTCTCGGCGTGAGCGTTGCCCGAGCGGGCGGGCATGAAGCGCACGCGCTCGGAATCGCCGGCGACGAGGCCAATCTGGTCTCCTCGGGCGACGCTCAGCCACGCGATCGCCTCGCATGCCGTCAGCGCCACCTCTTCCTTCGTCTCCCCGGAAGGGGCCAGCGCGCCCATCTCACGTCCCGTGTCAACGACGAGCATGACCTGCAAGTTGGCGGTCGCCTCGCGTCGCTTAATGACCGGCGAGCCCATGCGCGCGGTTGCCGCCCAATCGATGGAACGAACATCGTCGCCCGCCTGGTAGGGAGCCAAGTCCATGAACTCCCAGCCGCGTCCCTGCCGCAACGCAGAGTGCTGGCCGTCCATGATGGACAGCAGCTTGCGCATGACGGGCAGCTGGATGCGCGACGAGAGCGAGTGGATTTCGCGCGAGCGTACAGGCATGACGTTCCTTCAGACAATCAACTGGCGTGTGGGACCAAGGGTTCTTTACGGAACGGGAACCGCGTTGAACACGGCATCAATGAGGCCCTCGATGGACACGTTGTCGGCGAGCGCGTCGAATGTACGGATGATGCGGTGGCGCAGGATGCCGTAACGCATCGCCTTAATGTCGTCGGGCATCACATGGTTGCGGCCGGACATGAGGGCGATTGCCTGGGAGATCTGCATGAGCGCAATGCTGCCACGCGGGGACGCGCCGACGCGCACGTGCTTGTTCCAGCCCGGCAACGGGTTGGGACCCGCACCTCGCGTCGTGTTCACGATGTCCACGATGTAGGCCTTGAGGGTCTCGTGGACGAACACTCGGCGGCAGGCATCCTGCAGGGTGAGCACGTCGGGCAAAGTGATCGGCGTCGCCGACGACTTCGCTGCGATCTGGCCATTGTCGATACGGTTAAGAACCTCGAGTTCCTCGACCGGCGTCGGATACGTGATGACCTCCTTGAGGAGGAAACGGTCCATCTGCGCCTCGGGCAGCACGTAGGTGCCCTCTTCTTCGATGGGGTTCTGCGTGGCCATGACCATGAAGGGGCTGGGCAGCTTGTGGTTGACGCCGCCGATCGTGGTCTGGCGTTCCTGCATAGCCTCCAGCATGGCGGACTGGGTCTTCGCCGATGAACGGTTGATCTCGTCCATGAGGACCATGTTCGCGTGGACGGGACCCAGCTGAGTGACCATCTCGCCGCGTTCCTGGTTCCAGATCTGCGAGCCGACGATGTCGTTGGGCATGAGGTCGGGCGTGCACTGGATACGGTGGAAGGTACCAGAGACCGCAGACGCGAGTGTCTGTGCGGCGGTCGTCTTCGCGAGGCCGGGGACGGATTCGACCAGCACGTGGCCGCCCGCGAGCAGCGCGGCGGTCAACGCGCGGCGCAGACCTTCCTGGCCGACGACGGTGTGCTGGAAAATATCGTTCATACGATCGAGCAGCCCCTTGGCGTGGGCCAGCTCTTCGTTGGTCAAGTAGTTGGGCACGGGCTCTCCTTGCGTGCGCGGTCGGATGCTATCTCAGTGTAGCCGTCTCGGGCCCCGCACACGCAATCCGGTCAGTTTTCGCGTAGATATCAACGAGGCGCAGAAACGTGTACAGAAAAGGGGCGAGCCCCGGAGTTTCCTCCGGGGCTCGCCCTCAGATCCGCGCGGATCAGGCCTGCTTCGCGGCGGCGATGCGCTCGCGGAACTTGGCCAGCTGCTCGGTGATGGCGGCGGGGAGCTTGTCGCCGAACTGCGAGAAGTACTCCTCCGTGTCGTCCATCTCGGCGGCCCAAGCGTCGGGGTCGATCGCGAAGAGCTTCGCCCAGACGGTCTCGTCGATGTCCAGGCCCTCAAGGTTGAAGTCCTCGAACTTCGGGTAGCGGCCGGTCACGCCATCGATGGCCTCGACCTCGCCGGCGGCGCGGCGAACGATCCAGTCCAGGACGCGGGCGTTGTCGCCGAAGCCGGGCCACATGAAGTTGCCGTCTTCGTCCTTGCGGAACCAGTTGACCTGGTAGACCGTCGGGAACTTCTCGCCCAGCTTGTCCTGCATCTCCAGCCAGTGGCCCCAGTAGTCGGCCATGTTGTAGCCGCAGAAGGGCAGCATGGCGAAGGGGTCGT
>USPB01000089.1 GCA_900556405.1 uncultured Actinomyces sp. | reverse complement strand
GTGTCGGGCACCAGCGTGATCGCCCGGCGCCCCTGGTCGGGCTCGCCGTCGAGGATGATGGTGCCCGACAGGGACACCGCCACGCGCGCGCAGGTGACCACGGCGTCGACCTCGTCCAGCTCCAGGGTCGGGATGGGCGCCTCGCGCGAGTCCTCGCGCACCACGCGCCCGCGGCGGGCCGCGGCCCGCTTGCAGGCCCCGGGCAGCCCGGAGGGGACGACGACGATGCGCGCGCCGCCGAGCAGCTCGTCCACGGCGTCGAGGATCTGCTCGTCGTCCGGCGCCAGGACGACGTCGGCCGAGTAGTCCTCCAGCTTCTCCACCATGTCGGCCACGACCGGCTCGGAGCCCGGGGGGTGGGCGCCGACGCGGATGTAGTCGCGCGGGATCTCGCGCACGGGCCGCCCCCGCTGGGAGCGGGAGATGGCGTCGCGGGCGCGGGCGAGGACGGCGGTCCTGGCGTCCATCACTTCTCCTCCTGGTTCTTCAGCGCCCGGCGGGCCGCCTCCACCGTCGCGGCCGGGGTGATGCCGTCGGGGTGCGTGCGGCGCCACCACTGCCGCAGGGACTCCTCGGGGGCGACCGGCAGGTCGCGCGCGCGGGTCCACAGCGAGGCTGGGAAGGGCAGTGCGCCGATGGCGCCCTTCTTCGCAAAGAGGCGCGTCGCCTTGGTCGGCACGTTCGCGGCCTTCCACAGCTTCGCGTTTGACATGACCGGGGTAGTCACGCCCATCGCGAGGTCCCACACGTCCGGCACAAGGTTGCGCTTGACGTCGACCGTGCGCGCACGCATGTGAATGAGGATCGTCGGGATATCGATCTTGACGGGGCAGACCTCGCCACACGCACCACACAGGGAGGACGCGAAGGGCAGGGTGTGCACGGGATCGTGCTCGTCGAGGCCCTGAGTGAGCTGCGGGGTCAGGATCGCGCCGATGGGGCCCGGGTAGACGGAGCCGTAGGCGTGGCCGGACGTGTGCTGGTACACCGGGCAGATGTTCATGCACGAGCCGCAGCGGATGCAGGCGAGGGCCTGACGGCCGATCGGGTCGGCGAGGACCTTGGTGCGGCCGTTGTCCATGAGGATCAGGTGGAATTCCTGGGGGCCGTCGCCGGGGGTGACGCCCGTCCACATGGAGGTGTAGGGGTTCATGCGCTCGCCGGTGGCGGAACGAGGCAGGAGCTGAGAGAAGATCTCGATGTCCTGGAAGCGGGGGACCAGCTTCTCAATGCCCATCAGGGTGATGAGCGTGTCGGGCAGTGTCAGGCACATGCGGCCATTGCCCTCGGACTCGAAGATCGAGACGGTGCCGGTTTCCGCGACGCCCATGTTGGTGCCCGAGACAGCAACCTTGGCGTGCAGGAACTTCTTACGCAGGTGGGAGCGTGCCGCGGCGGTCAGCTCGGTCGGGTCGTCGGAGAGGTCGCGGGGCGCGTCCTCCATGCGATCCAGGAAGATGCCGCGAACCTCGGAACGGTTGCGGTGGATCGCGGGGACCACGATGTGGCTGGGCATGTCGTCGGCCAGCTGGACGATCATCTCGGCGAGGTCGGTCTCGCGAGCGTGGATGCCCTGTTCTTTCAGGTATTCGTTGAGGTTCGTCTCCTGGGTGGCCATGGACTTGACCTTGACGATCTCGTCGACACCCTTGGACTTGATGATGTCCGCGATGATGCGGTTGGCCTCGTGCTTGTCGCGTGCCCAGTGGACGATGCCGCCGCGGGCAGTCACGTTGCGTTCGAACTCTTCGAGGAGCTCGGGCATGCGGGACTCGACTTCGAACTTGACGGCCTCGGCTGCGCTGCGCAGGTCCTCCCAGTCGGGCATTTCCGCGACGCGCTGTCCGCGCTTGGTGCGGATCGTGCGGGTGGCGTGGCCCAGGTTGCGGCGCATCTGGGTGTTCGCCAGGGTCTTGCGAGCGCCCTGCGGGAACGTGGGGCCCCAACGGAGGGTGTCCTCGGGGATGGAGACGGTGGTGCGCCAGCCGCCCGTGTGTGCCTGTGCGTTCGCGTCGTCAGAGACCACGCCGGGCATACCGATGAATGTTTCAGACATGTCAGATCACCTGTGCGCTTTCGGGTGCGAAGGAGATGTTGCCCGCGAAGGGCTGGTCCTTAGTGGATGCCAGGATCTCGGCGATGTGCATGGGGCGGATACCCGAGTTGAGACGCGAGAGGCCGCCACCGACGTGCATGAGGCAGGAGTAGTCGCCCATGACGAGGACCTCGGCGCGCGTCGACATGACGTTCGTGACCTTGTCCGCGAGCATCGACGTGGAGGTCTCGGAGTTCTTCATGGCGAAGGTGCCGCCGAAACCGCAGCAGACCTCGGCGTCGGGCAGATCAACGAGGGTCAGGCCCTCAACGGCGCGCAGGAGGCGGTAGGGGCGGTCGCCGACCTTGGCGACGCGCAGCGAGTGGCAGGTCGGGTGGTAGGTGACCGTGTGAGGGAAGTACGCGCCCACGTCCTCCAGGCCCAGCACGTCGGTGATGAGCTCGGTGAGATCGTAGGTGTGTTCGGCGATGCGCTGGGACTGCTTCGCGAGTTCCTTGTCACCCACGTGCTCGGCGACGACCTTCTGCTCGTGGCGCGCTGCACCGGTGCAGGAGCCGGAGGGGACGACGATGGCGTCCCACTGGCCGTCGAGCACGGGCTCGAAGGTCTTGACGTGGTTGCGGGTGATCTTCGCGGCGTCTTCGAAGTAGCCGGTGTTGGCGTGCATCTGGCCGCAGCAGACCTGGTCTTCAGGGAAGACGACCTCGTGGCCGAGGCGTTCCAGCAGGGTCACTGTGGCCTGGGCAGCCTGGGGGAACATAACGTCTGCCAGGCAAGTGGAAAAGAGAGCGATACGCACTGGGGGATCCTTCCTCGTGGGTGCTGTCTCACCCAGGTTATGGCTAGGTCTGAGGTCCCAGCATGCGTTTTTGTTTAGACAGTGTGAGCAAGGTTGTTTGATCGGCCATTTATCGCGGAAAAATTGCCCAAAATGATCAGTGAAAAACAGTGTCTTATCGGGCGTTTTAGGGCCTTCGGGACGCGACTTAGCTCAGGGTGAGTTTTCGTTTTTCGGTTTTGCGATGGTTTCGTCTGTGCGTACGTTCGCTCTGACCTCGAAAATGGACGAGGTCGGGGTGCGGTGGACAAGGAAGAGTGGCGCCCGAGTGGATTAGGGGTGGCCGATCGCCGTGAGGACGAGCAGTTGACAGTCCTCGGACACCGCTATCGCAGTGATGGGCAGGGTTTTGAAATCGCGACTTCCCTTGCCTTTTTCAGGCGGGAGGATTGTGTTCGCATGCTCTGGGTTGATCGTCGAGAAATGGCAGTTCTCGGGCACGTACGTGTAGAGCCGCGGATCGATGCCCGGCAGGACACTCGCGTCCCCGGTCGCATCTTCCATGAGAGCGTCAATCGTCGTGGTGGGGACGGTGGCGACTCCGGTCAACCAGTATTCAGGATCCTGATCGAGAATATGGAAGATTCCTGAATGGGTGCGAGCGACGACCACGTTCCCGGAGGTTGCTTCCATTCCTGGCCAACGCTCGTTCAACGAGTCGAGGCGCGTCTGCACCTCCGTCTTGCGGTCGCTCGTGTAGGTAAACGGGGCGAAGCGCGGATCGTGGGTTCCCCTGGACCGGGAATTATTGTTCGTGAAGGGGTTGCATGCGGTGGCGAGCGTCGCGACCGCTAGCAGCGACACGATGGTCTTGAGTGGGAGCTTCATGGTTTTCCTTGGGTGGATCCTTTGGACGGTCATTGACGAGGCCGGGGCGTGGTGGGGCAGGAAAGGTGAGGGCTGTGTGGCTCAGGAGTGGCCGAGGGCGGTCATGACGAGAAGATGACAGTCTTTGGACATAGCTAGCCCCTCGATGCTCATGGGACCAAAATCATCGGGAATGCTCGACTTATCGGGTGCGAGGGTCTTGTCTGCGAACTGCGGGTCAATGGTGGTGAACTGGCACTCCTGCGGCACATACTCGTAGAGACCAGGATAGATGCCGGGTAGCAGTGTGTCGGTGGCTGCCCCCTCCGCGAGGAGCTGGATCGTCTCGTCGGGGACTGTGGCAACAGCGGTCAGCCAGAATTCCGGGTCCTTGTCGGGAAGGAAGCCTTCTTGGCTGGAATAAGCGATGGCGAGGTGCGCCTCGGTCGCCTCCATGTTCGACCAACGTAGGTTCACAGAGTCCGTCTGGTCTTTGACGGTTGGTTCTTCATCGCTTTGGAAGACGAACTCAGAGAAGCGGGGGTCCTGCGGGTATTGAAGAGCCGAAGCCCTGTGTGCAAAGGGATTGCATGCGGTGGCGAGCGCCGCGATTGCGAGCAGGGGCACGAGGGCCTTGAGTGGGAGCTTCATCCGTTATGCCCCGATGTGTACGCAGACGTACACATACTGTCCACAGATCGCGACGCGGGTCGAGTAGCTGCTAATGCCGAGATAGGTCGGCAGATTGGGACCGGTCATCCAGCGCTGGTGGCGGAGATCCGCAAGCGACGCGGGAAGCCACAGATCACCCGTGTATTCGCCGGTGCAATTGTCGGCGAGGAGACTGCTCCACTCCTCGTTCGCCTCAGCGCAGATCACCATGAACCTATCCGCGGGTGCGGGGACATACTCCTCTGACTTGAGGATGACGCGCCGGTCCAGGATGCGAAAGAACTCGTGGGTCGGCAGCAGTTCGTCGAGCATTTCCGCTGACATCAGCTGACGGAAACTTACCATGGTGCCTTGTCTCCTCTCTAACGCCTGTTACTACTCGTGTCTTCATTTGCGTTGGTGGGTAGAACCGGTGGCTGTTGTCCGACCTTCCATGAATAGGTGCGTGTCATGCTCCCGTTTGTCTCGAAGCTCCTGGCCCACCCAAGCTCCTCGAAGCGTCCATTGTCGGCGTCCGAAGCGCCAGATGCTATATCTGAATCACCTTTGTTGAAGTTCCACTTGTCCCGTGCATGAACGGTGACGGTCGCGGTGACCGTGTCCCCGTGGACCTCAACCTTCGTCTCGGTGTAGGTGTTGTGACCTCCCAGAGTCCTTTGCCAGTTTGTCGTCTCCGGATAAGTGTGGGTTTCGCCGGTGCTGCTGCCGGGTGAGTAGAGCGTAATGTCGGTTTGGCCGGCTTGTGCGGCCTCGTTCGCTGCTTGCAGAGCCCCATTGAGCTCGGTATTCACGTGGTATCGGATCCCTCTGTCCTCGTTATACCCCTTCTCATAATCAATCGTCAGGGGTGTGCCCGTGTTGTCGAGGAAATGCTGATAGCATCGAGCGGCGTCGGGTTGACCCATGAGCCGTGCGGCCGCCGGACCTTTCCTCCATAATTTCCAGGATGCGTAATCTTTGGGGGTAGCTTGCCCTCTCTTTGACCCCCAGGGGAAGTCGTCGTCCCAGGTCATGGTGCGATCAGGCTGGACCGTCGTATATCCACCTGACGTGATGTAGGGCGCCGGACCCGGATCGCCAATGACAGCGGCCTGGAAGTCGTAGTACTCGAAGGATGCGACCCGTCCCTTGAGAGCAGGCTGCAGTAGAGCGGCGCGGGAGAAATGAACCCAGACAAATGCGGGAGCCAGCGACTGTAAAAGTGTGTCTGACGGCCGAATCTGCCATGTGTCGGACACCGTAAAACCATCACGTTCGATGTTCTCAATAAAATCGATGACCTCGCCCTGTAGGCGCGTCTTGTTGTCGCAATATGCGGTGATGAGGTTCTCTGCCTGCACAATGAGCGTGATGTGACTGTTGACTTGCGCTTCGATCGATACGAGCTTCGCGAGGAGCGCGATGGCGCTCTGTCCCTGCATGTTCGAAGCAACCAGGTCCTTCGCATGGGCGATGTCGTCCAACCTTTCCTGGTTGGCGCGAAGCATCGAATCAAGGTCGTTACACGTCGTGTTAAAGGAGGACAGGTCAAGCGCGTACAGCTGCGTCTTCGTTATCATGCGATATCACCTTGCGAGGACCATGCTGAGCGAGTCCGCGATTCCCTGCTCCATAGACTCGAATGCCTCCAGCATCGCTACCATGCCAGTGTATGTTTTAGCTACTGCGTCTTGGATGTGTTTGTCTTCTACGTTGAGGATGCTGATCGGCCCGATGAGTCGCGCTGCGTAGACGCAGCTGCAGGGATCGCCGGTGGGGGGCGTGACCTCTGCCGCGGGTGAAGACCCGCCCAGGTACTGAGCAGCCGTGCGCAAGGCGTCGCTCGAAAAACTCAAGTCAGGCACTGTCGTCTCCTTTGTCCGTATGTCTGTTGGAAGCCTACAAGTGGGAGGTCCCGGGAAGCAAATTGCCTCCCGGGACCTCCGATCACATGCGCAGCAATGGTCAGTGCGGCATGTAAGCGCCTAGCCAGCCCTGGGATGCGATGAACACCAGGGTGCACAGGACCAGGAGCAGACCGACCGAGTAGGGGGCGGCCTTCTTGAGGATCTCCGCGTCGGAACCCTTTGAATCGACGGCAGTCGCGGCGATCGCGAGGTTTTGCGGGGATACGATCTTGCCGATGCCGCCGCCAATGGTGTTGGCGGCCAGCAGGATGGACGGGTCGAGGCCCGCACCGGCCGCGGCGGTCGACTGCAGGTTTGCGAAGAGCGCGCCCGCCGAGGTCGCCGAACCGGCGACGGCCGTACCGATCCAGCCGAGGATGGGGGAGAGGAATGCGAAGGCCGCGCCCGTCGTCGCCAGCGCGGCGCCGATCGAGGTGGTCTGGCCCGAGAAGTTCATGACGAAGGCCAGAGCCATGACCGAGGCGATTGTCAGGATGGCCATGCGCAGCGAGTAGATGGTCCGCGGCAGGACTGCGAACATCTCACCCACGGAGGTCTGGAAACGACCGCCCGAGGAGTTCGTCCCGTACACGATGGCGACGATGATGCCGGTGACGAAGATCCAGGTGCCGGGGTTGGACAGGATCTGCAGCGTGTAGATCGCGGCGGTCGACGGGGAGCTATCGGCGGTCAGTAGACTGCCGTAGATGCCGGGCCACGGGACCTTCACGTCCGTCGAGGAGAAGAAGGCCGCGACGGGCTTGGCCAGCTTCGTGATCGCGATGATGACGACGACGAGGACGTAGGGCAGGAGCGCCAGGCTGATACGCGAGCCGGTGGGCTTGTCGGCCTCGTCGGCCTCGGTCGCACACTCCGCCGGGGTCGTCGGACCCCACACCAGTAGGAAGATGTAGCAGGCGGCGAATCCGAGCAGGGAGGCAACGACAGCGGTCAGCTCGTAGGAGATCGAGGGAGTGAAGAAGTGGCCGATGCCGGCGGCCGCACCGGCTACCAGGGCGAGGGGCCAGAGCTGGCGCACGCCGCGCGCACCGTCGAGGATGAACAGCATTAGGAAGGGGATGAACAGACAGAAGATCCACGTCAGGTGCCCCATGTCGCCGGCGACGACGACGGGGTCCGCGCCGCCGAGCTTGCCCGCGGTCGTCGTGGGGATGGCCATGGCGCCGAAGCCGACGTTGATGGCGTTGCCGACGACGGCCACGACGGCTGCCTTGATCTTCGGGACGCCGAGGGTCACGAGCATCGCGCAGGTGATGGCCACGGGAGCGCCGAAGCCAGCCAGGCCCTCGAGCAGGCCGCAGAAGCACCAGGCAACGATGAGGGCCTGGGCGCGCTGGTCGCCTCGGCCGATCGTGTTAAAAACGGCCTTCAGGTCGGCACTGCGGCCCGACTTTTCGGTGAGGTTGTAGAGCCACACGGCCGCGATGATGATGTAGATGATCGGCATGAAGCCCATCGCTGCGCCCTGCGTGCCGGCCAGGAGGGCCATGCCGACGGGCATCTGGAAGGCGAGGACAGCGATGCCCAGGGACAGCACCAGGGAGATGATCGAGCACCAGTGGGTGGCGACCT
>USPB01000088.1 GCA_900556405.1 uncultured Actinomyces sp. | reverse complement strand
AGATGACGATGGCCGGTCGCATACTCGTCATGTCGCCTCGGAGAGGGGTGGCATTTCAGGCCAGGACACCCGCAGGCCGGAGAGGCCTCAGACGAAAGGATCACCATGGCTGCCCGTAAAGCACCCGCCGCAAAGCCCGCGACCAATGATCGCAATAAGGCACTCGAAGTCGCCCTGTCGCAGATCGATAAGCAGTTCGGTAAGGGCTCCGTCATGCGCCTCGGCGACGATAATCGTCCGCCAGTCCAGGTGATCCCAACGGGTTCCCTTGCCCTCGATGTTGCCCTGGGTATCGGCGGTCTGCCGCGCGGTCGTGTCATTGAGGTGTACGGCCCCGAGTCCTCCGGTAAGACCACCGTCGCCCTTCATGCCGTCGCTAACGCCCAGAAGGCTGGCGGTAACGCTGCCTTCATCGACGCGGAGCATGCTCTTGACCCTGTTTATGCGCGTGCCCTGGGTGTCGACACCGACTCCCTCCTGGTCTCCCAGCCTGACACGGGCGAGCAGGCCCTCGAAATCGCAGACATGCTGATCCGTTCGGGCGGCATCGACATCATCGTCATCGACTCCGTCGCGGCACTTGTGCCCAAGGCTGAAATTGAAGGCGAGATGGGTGACTCCCACGTCGGTCTGCAGGCTCGACTCATGAGCCAGGCTCTGCGTAAGATCACGGGTGCCCTGTCCGCGACCGGCACCACCGCGATCTTCATCAACCAGTTGCGTGAAAAGATCGGCGTCTTCTTCGGTTCCCCGGAGACCACGACGGGCGGTAAGGCGCTGAAGTTCTATGCGTCGGTGCGCATCGACGTGCGCCGCATCGAGACCCTCAAGGAAGCCGGTGCGCCCGTCGGTAACCGCACGCGCGCCAAGGTTGTGAAGAACAAGATGGCCCCGCCCTTCAAGCAGGCCGAGTTCGATATCGTCTACGGCAAGGGCATCTCGCGCGAGGGTTCGATCATTGACATGGGAGTTGAGGCCGGCATCGTGCGGAAGTCCGGCTCCTGGTTCACCTACGGGGATGACCAGCTCGGTCAGGGTAAAGAGAACGTGCGTCAGTTCCTTGTCGACAATCCGGAGCTGGCTAACGAGATCGAGCAGAAGATCCTCACCTCGCTGGGAATCGGCGAGGCTCCGGACCCGGATCAGGCCTCCCAGGACGTGCCCGATATCGATCCGGATGAGGACGCGGGCTTCTAAGTCGTGGTCCGCTACCTGGATCCCGAAGATAATCCCGAGCTGGGGGAGGAGCGTCGTCGACGCTCCTCCCCGGGCGAGAGGCTTGCGCGCGCCCGCGAACGCAATGCAGCCCTGACGGGCACGGCGGCGGTGGAAGCCGCACGCGAAGTCGCGCTGCGCAAGCTCGATGCGCGCGCGTGCTCGCGCAGCGAGCTAACCAGCGCGATCGAAGGACGCGGTTTTAGCGCCGAGCTCGCCGCCGAGGTCGTTGACCGCCTTGAGGCTGTCGGCCTCGTCGACGACCAGGCCTATGCAGACGCGCTCGTCCGATCTCGTTTTTCGGGCACGGGTGCCTCCGGTCGCGCGCTGCGTGAGGTCCTCGTGCGCAAAGGATTAGACTCGGCGACCATCGAGCGTGCCATGTCCCAGATTGACCGCGTGGACGAGGCTGAGCGCGCGGCCCAGCTGGTGGCCCGCAAAAGGCGTTCGCTCGCGGGCGTCCCACGTGAGACGGCCTACCGTAGACTGAGTTCGATGCTTGCACGCAAAGGTTATTCGCCGTCCGTGGCATCCGCAGCCGTGCGCGAGGCGCTCGACGCGTGGGGTGACGAGGGTGATAACGCAGAGGAGAGCTGGCAATGGGGTCTGTAGCCGTCATGGGTGATCAGCAGCTCGCGACGCTGATCGCCGAGCTGACAGAGCGCGGGTTGACGATTGCGACGGCGGAGTCTCTGACAGGCGGCGGCCTCGTTGCGCGTCTCGTTGACGTGCCCGGTGCATCCCGTGTCGTTCGTGGGGGCGTGTGCACGTACGCGGTGGATACGAAGGCTTCAGTGCTGGGGGTCTCGGAGAGTCGGCTGGCGCTGACGGGCCCTGTCGACGAGGAGGTTGCGCGTCAGATGGCTCGGGGCGCACGTTCCCTGTTCGGCGCAGACATTGGGGTCTCGACGACCGGAGTCGCCGGTCCTGGCCCGGCTGACGGGTTCGAGGCGGGAACTGTTCACATTGCCTGCGCGCACCCGGCGGGGGAGGAGCACCGACTCCTGCACCTTCAGGGTGATCGAGCGGCTGTACGCGCGGGTGCCATTGACGCCGCGCTCCTGCTCGTGCGTGACGTGCTCGACTTCGCCGGCGCGCAGGTCGGCGACTAGACTTCACTGCGATGAATACGATGATGCAGGATGGTGCCGCGACGCCCCGCACCTACGCGGTGCGCACGCTCGGGTGCCAAATGAACGAACACGACTCCGAACGTATGGCGGGTCTGCTGGAGCAGGCCGGCCTCGTCCCCGTTGAGCAGGTCCCCGAGGCTGCCGCCCGCGCGACCGATGCGGGCGACATGGGCGCCGATGTCATTGTGATCAACACCTGCTCCGTCCGCGAAAACGCTGCGACCCGCCTCTTCGGTAACCTCGGGCAGCTCGCCGCCGTCAAGCGCAAGCGTCCCGGTATGCAGATCGCGGTCGGTGGATGCCTCGCCCAGCAGATGCGAGACGGCATCGTTGAGAAAGCTCCGTGGGTGGATGCCGTCTTTGGGACGCACAACATCGACGTGTTGCCTGCTCTGCTGCGTCGTGCCGAGCACAATCGTGAGGCGGCCGTTGAGATCGAGGAATCCCTGAAGGTCTTTCCCTCGACGCTGCCCACGCATCGCGAGAGTGCCTACGCCGCCTGGGTGTCGATCTCGGTGGGTTGCAACAACACCTGCACGTTCTGTATCGTCCCGCATCTGCGGGGTAAGGAACGAGACCGCCGTCCCGGCGATATCCTCGCTGAGGTTGAGGCCGTCGCCTCGCAGGGAGCCATCGAGGTGACCCTGCTCGGCCAGAACGTGAACTCCTACGGCGTGGGCTTCGGCGAGCGTGGCGCGTTCGCGGACCTGCTGCGCGCCGTTGGCCGCGTGGAGGGGATCGAGCGCGTGCGCTTCACCTCGCCGCATCCGGCTGCTTTCACCGATGACGTGATCGCTGCGATGGCGGAGACACCCACGGTCATGCCGAGCCTGCACATGCCCCTGCAGTCTGGGTCCGATGCGGTCCTGCGTCAGATGCGCCGCTCCTACCGCCGCGAACGTTTCATGGGCATTCTGGAGCGTGTGCGTGCCGCTATCCCGCACGCGGCGATCACGACGGACATCATCGTTGGCTTCCCGGGGGAGACCGAAGAGGACTTCCAGGCAACCCTCGATGTCGTCGAGCAGGCTCGCTTCTCCTCGGCTTTCACGTTCTTGTACTCCCCGCGGCCGGGCACGCCCGCTGCGGATCGCGAGGACCAGGTTCCCGACGACGTGGCGCTCGAGCGCTACCAGCGCCTCATTAAGCTTCAGGAGCGCATCTGCGCGGAGGACAACGCCGCGTTGGCCGGGACGGAGGTTGAGGTTCTCGTGTCCGAGGGCGATGGCCGTAAGGACGGGGCCACGCACCGCATCTCGGGCCGCGCGCGCGACAATCGCCTCGTGCACGTCGCTGTGCCGCAGGGGCTGTCCGAGGCCGATCGCCCGCGTCCGGGTGACATGATCCGCGCGACCGTCACATACGGGGCGCCTCACCACCTGATCGCCGACTCGGGCACGCAGGGTGGTCTGTTCGAGGTGCGTCGTACGCGCGCTGGGGACGCGTGGGAGGCTCGTCAGGCTCAGGATGAGCCGGACACCACGGTGTCTCTGGGCATTCCCACGCTGCGCGTGGGTGCCCCGCGCTGACGCTGAGTTGCACTGATGTGGGCCTGCGTGGACATCTTGTCTGCACAGGCCCACATGTCATGGGGGATCGTGTACCGACCGCACTGCACATTTGATCGGTCGTACAAGTGAAAAATGGGAAAATGTCGCCGCCAAACGAGCGTGTGACGCACTACTCCTGAGTTACTTTTGTTTCGTGGCGATCGTCACGATGATGAGGCGATCGGCATGCGGGAGCACTCTCGGTAGTGCGGGTCGATTCGAGCCCCCCTATGCGACCCGTGGCTTGTCCCGCGCACGCGGTACGTGCCGCGCCTTCGCATGTAGTCGGCGCACACTCCACCGAGAGTGCCCCGCTCCTCCAGCGAGAGGAGCGGGGCACCATGTATGTGGCCAGATCGAGGGGTTTACTCGTCGGAGCCGTGCGCGAAGAGCGCGGGGATTTCCTGAGCGGCCGACAGGCCGATAATCAGGCCGCGGCGCAGCATCGCGTGGATCTGGCGGTCCGACAGGCCCTCGCCGACGAAGAAACGTGACGCAGCCATGAGGACCCAGTCGTCACCGTTTTCGATGGGGAAGACCGTCGGCTGCAGGTGGGCGTTGTTCCATTCGTTCGCCTTCTCCTGCAGCGAGACCTCGGTATGGCCCTCGCCGGGCACCGCGATACGTGTCTCGATTTGCGCCCAGGGGGCGTCGACGGGTTCGCGATGAATCTGGAACTGCACGTCCTCCAGCTGGGTGACGGCGATGAACTCGTTCGAGCCGTGCGGCAGACCGTCGCCCTCAAGTACCTTCTCGATGCGTTCGATCGTCAGCTCGGACACCTCGGTGCCCCACTTGGCGGCGTATTCGTCGGCCTCCATCGCGGGGGAGGGGGTGGCGGGGGCGGGCATAGCCTCGGGCTTGGCCTCGCCGTCATCGCCGAAGGTGAAGCTCTTCCATTCAGGCATTGGCGGCCTCCTTAGTCCACTGGTCGGGGAACATGATGTCGAGCTGGTTCATCATGGCGACGGAGGCCATGATGAACTGGGAGACCTCGGCCTGAACCTGTGGGTCGGTGGCGCCCACGACCCAGTTGAAGGTGTGCTGCAGGTGCAGGGCGATGGCGCCGGTTTCGGTGGTGCCGGAGGTGATCTTCGGCAGGTAGGTGGACGCATTGAGGCGGCGCACTGCGGAAGCAATGGCGTCGGCGTGCGAGGGGTCGAAGAATCGCGGGTAGTCCGCGACTCCCTGTACCGGGTGGCCCTCGGGCACCGCGATGCGGACGGTGCGGTTCGGCAAGATCGCGGCGACCTGGCCGGTGGAGGAGACGAACGGGATGAGTCCGACGGCCTCGACCGCGTGGATGACCCGGTCGAGGGTGACCGGAGGAGTGTCAGTTGTGCTCATGGTGTTAAGCCTAGCCGGTGTTGGGTGGTATCTGTGGGAGGCACCCGTACACTGGTGGCCATGGAGACATCGGTGAGGCGCGCGTCAGACGTCATGTGCGCGGTTGTGGGGCCCACGGCCTCGGGAAAGTCGGATCTGGCCCTGGCGCTGGCCGGCGTGCTCCCGGAGGCGCTCGGTGCGAGTGGCGCGGGTGAGATTGTGTCTGCGGATGCCCTGCAGCTCTACCGCGGCATGGATGTGGGGACGGCGAAGACGCCGGTGGAGGAGCGCCGCGGGATCGCCCACCACCAGATCGATGTGCTGGAGGTTCGCGACGAGGCCTCGGTGGCCTCCTATCAGAGGCATGCGCGCGCGGATGTGGCGAGTATCCACGAGCGCGGGGGTGTCGCCGTGGTCGCGGGAGGGTCGGGTCTCTACCAGCGTGCCCTCCTGGACGTCATCGAGTTTCCGGGCACGGACCCGGCCGTGCGTGCTCGCCTGGAGGAGGAGGCCGAGGGGCCGTTGGGTTCGCGAGGCCTGCATGACCGCCTCGCTCAGCGAGACCCCGTGTCGGCGCAGCGCATCGATCCCCACAACGCCCGTCGGATCATTCGGGCGCTCGAGGTCATCGAGCTGACCGGGCGCCCCTACTCGGCGTCCATGCCCCGCCACGAGTTCGAGGCACCGGCGCTCATGGTGGCGCTGCGTCGCCCGATGGAGGAACTCGACGAGCGCATCGCACTGCGCACGCGCGCCATGATGGACGGTGGCCTCATCGAGGAGGTGCGCGGACTTATCGATGTTGGCCTGCGCGAGGCGAAGACCGCATCCCGCGCGACGGGCTACTCCCAGGCGCTCGCTGTCATCGATGGACAGATGAGCGAGGACGAGGCCGTGGAGTCCATTGCGCTGGCCACCCGCCAGCTGGCGCGTCGCCAGGTCAAGTGGCTGCGTCCGGACCCGCGCGTGCACTGGCTGGACGTGGAGGATTTTGCTTCGGACGAGGCCCTGGTGCGCCGCGTCGTCGAGCTGACCGAGCGCGAGGCCGAGGCCGCCCTGGGACGCTCCTAACATGATCGGCGGCTGCGCTGCCGGGACACGAGGGCTACGGTGGATCCATGACACACACGCAGCTGCCCGCTCACGCCCGTCTCGTCAAGGCGCACGGTGCCGGTAATTCCTTCGTCGTCGCCACGGACCAATACGACGACTACGATCCCAGCGAGGTCGAGGTCGCGACGCTGTGCTCCCCGGCTTTCGGGATTGGCGCCGACGGCTTCATTCGGGCCGTCGAGCGCGACGGAATGTGGTTCATGGATTACCGCAACGCGGATGGCTCGAAGGCTGAGATGTGCGGCAACGGCGTGCGCGTCTTCGTTGATCACCTGCGCCGCGAGGGCCTCGTCGATCTGCCGGTGGGCCAGACCCTGGACGTGGCGACGCGCGGCGGCATCAAGCGCGTCACCCCGGAGTCCGAGGATGAGGGGCGCGGCGCGAGCTACCGCGTCGACATGGGTCCGGCGGCCTCTCCGGCGCGCGAGACGATCACGGTGACCGTTCCGGGAATCGATAGCGCGATGGGCGGCATCTGGGTGGACATGCCCAACCCGCATACGGTTGTCGAGCTTACCGACGAGGAGACCCTGCGCGAGGTTTTCCTGCCCACCGTTGATGTCTCCCAGATTCCGCAGGCACAGCGCCCCTCTTATGATCCGGCGCCCCAGGCGGGGACTAACCTCGAGCTGGTCGTCGACCTGACTGAACCGGGGGCTGAGCGCGGACACATCGCGATGCGTGTGCTCGAGCGCGGCGTGGGGGAGACCCAGGCGTGCGGCACCGGATGCTGCGCGGCGGCCCTTGCCACCGCCCTGCGTCGCGGACCTGAAGCGCCCACCCAGTGGGTCGTCGACATTCCGGGCGGAACGGTCATCGTCGGCCTCGACGGCGTCATCGATTGGTCGGGGGAGAGCCCCCGGATCACGGACGCCTCGGTGTTCCTCACCGGCCCCGCGACCCGAGTCGCGGAGATCCACCTGCCCTGAGCACGGCCCCCAGAAAACGGTGCCGGAGAGCGCGACGAGGCCCCGGCCTCGTCGCGGAAGAGGCGGGCGTCAGGCGGAGCGGACCTCGATGATGCGGAAGCCCTTCTTGGACGCGTACTTCGAGGCCTGGAAGCCCTGGCCGTTCAGCCACGTGATCAGTGAATCCGCGCCCAGGTTGCGCTGGACGACGAGATAGGCGACGCCGGTGGGGGCGAGCCTGCCCAGCCATGCCAGCAGCATCTCGTGCATTGCGTCCTTGCCGACGCGCACGGGCGGGTTCGACCAGATGACGTCGAATCGGGTATCCGACTCCTGAGACGAGGTCAGCGCCTCCTCCGCCTTGAGTGCGCGCACCCCCTTCGCCCCGTTGGACTGGGCGTTGCGCTGCGTCAGATCCACCGCGCGAGAGTTCACGTCCACCGCCCAGACGGCAGCGCTGGGGGACTCCAACGACATGATCGTCGCGATCGGACCCCACCCGCAGCCCAGGTCCAGGAAGGTCCCGCCCTCGGGCAGGTCCGGGGCGATCTCCAGGAGCTGACGCGTGCCCAGATCGAGCTTGGAACCCGAAAACACGCGCGACGACACGCGCATCGACAGGTCGA
>USPB01000087.1 GCA_900556405.1 uncultured Actinomyces sp. | reverse complement strand
CATGACCCTTTCCATTGAGGATGCAACCAGGTTCGCCCAGGTCTTCAAGGGCCTCGTCGACGGCGTGTCCGTGGCGGTTCTGGACAAGCGCCAGGCCGTGCGACTCGCTCTGACGACGATGTTCGCAGGCGGCCACCTCCTGCTCGAGGACGCTCCCGGTACCGGCAAGACCGCTCTGGCTCGCGCGATCAGCGCCGTCATCGACGGCACGCACTCGCGTATCCAGTTCACTCCCGACCTGCTGCCCTCCGACATCACCGGCGTGAACATGTTCAACCAGAAGACGGGTGAGTGGGTTTTCCACGCCGGCCCCGTCTTCGCGGAAATCGTCCTCGCCGACGAGATCAACCGTGCGTCGCCCAAGACGCAGTCCGCGCTCCTGGAGGTCATGGAAGAAGCCCAGGTGACGGTTGACGGCGTGCGCCGCCCCGCCCCCCAGCCCTTCATGGTCATCGCGACCCAGAACCCCGTCGAGCAGGCCGGCACCTACCCGCTGCCCGAGGCCCAGCTCGACCGCTTCCTCATGAAGACCTCGATCGGCTACCCCTCGCGTAGCGCCATGATCGACGTCCTCGACGGCTCGGCCTCCCCGGACCGCTCGAAGAACCTGCGCCCCCTCGTGACCGGTCAGGACATCGTCGCCTGGGCCGCCCTGGCCTCGGCGAACCACACGGACCGCGCCGTCCTCGACTACGTGGCCGCGCTGGCGGAAGCCACCCGCGAGGACGAGTCCTCGCTGCTGGGCGTGTCGACCCGTGGCGCCATCGGCATGGTGCGCTGCGCCCGCGTGTGGGCCGCCGCGCAGGGCCGCAACTTCGTCCTGCCCGACGACATCAAGGCCCTCGCCGTGCCCGTGTGGGCACACCGCGTCATCGTCGACCCCGACGCCGCGTTCTCCGGCGCGACCGCCGAAGGCGTCATTCAGCGTGCCCTGACCTCCGTGCCCGCCCCCGCGGTCGGCGCGTAAGGAACGAACCGGACACGATGATGCAAGGGAAGCGCACGGACAGCCCCACGATGGTCTCGCCCCGCAGGGCGAAGGCCGGTCCTTCGCATCCCCTCGCAGCCATCGCGTCGGCGGTCACCCCGATCGGCTGGGCGGTCATCGCCTTCATCATCGTGGGCCTGGCGCTCGCGGTGACGCTCGAATGGGTCGAGGCCCTGGCCTGCGCGCTCGCGGGTGTCGTCGCGCTGACGCTGGCCGCGCTGCGTGTGGCGTGGCGGCCCCCGCACCTCGTGTCGATCCGCGTGCCGAACGAACGCATCGTCGCCGGTCAGACGGCTGTCGGCGAGATCTCGGTGCGTAACGAGCGCTCTCGGTCCGTGCGTTCGGGCATTATCGAGCTGCCGATCGGCTCGGGCACCGGCGAATTCGTCGTACCCCCGCTGGGTGCCCACGAGACCTGGGACGAGATGTTCCTGATCTCCTCGCGTCACCGCGGCCTCATCGCCATCGGCCCCGCCCGAGCCGTGCGTTCGGACGCGCTGGGTCTGCTGCGCCGCGTGCGCATGTGGGACGAGCCGGTCCTCCTGCACGTGCACCCTCGCACCGTGCGCGTGCCCTTCGACGCGACCGGCTTCCAGCTGGACGTCGAGGGTGTGTCCACCGGCAAGCTCTCGAGCTCCGACGTGTCCTTCCACGCCCTGCGCGATTATGAGCCGGGCGACGACCGTCGCGCCGTGCACTGGCAGTCGACCGCGCGCTTGGGCAAGCTCATCGTGCGCCAGTACGAGGAGACGCACCGCTCCCACCACGTCATCGTCCTGGACACGTCGCGCGACGCGTGGGACTACGAGTCCTTCGAGACCGCGGTGTCGGTCGCGGGCTCGCTGGGCCTGGCGAACCTGCGCGAGTCGCGTCCCGTCTCGCTGACGACGACGGAGTCCTGGCTGCCGTCCGGGCACGCCATGCGGATGCTGGACGCGCTGTCCGAGGTCTCGGCGCGCTCCTTCGGGGATCTTCCCCTGCGCGTGCGCGAGGCCGTGGCCCAGCGCCCCGGCGTTTCCGCGCTGACGCTCATCGTCGGTCCGCAGGTGAGCGATAGCGACGCGGCGCACCTGGCCCGCCTGGCGCCCATCGACGTGCCCGTCTCCATCATCCGTATCGGTGCCGAGAACGAGCGCGCCCGCCGCGACCTCGGCCGAGGTGTCCTGCTGGATTGCTCCACGCTGGATGACCTGCCGCGCATCATCGTTGCCGGAGGCCTGGCATGAGCAGCAACGTCAACACCAAGCCGCGCGCTCAGCGCATCGAGTCGCAGGCCCAGCCCGAGGCAAACGAGACGCACGTTCGTGCGGTGGGAGAGGTCCCTGACGCGACCGAGAAGCGTGATCGGGGCGCCGACGCGCGCCCCTCGGAGGCCCCCAAGCCCAAGACGACGCGCAACCGCCTGCTGACGATCACGCAGCGTTTCGCGACCTACCGCACGCGCCTGCCGATCTGGTCGCTCCTGATCCTCGGGTTGCTGTTCGTCGGCCCCGTCGCCGCCTTCGAGCCCGTCTTTGGCGGGGGAGTAGGCGCAATCGCCGCGGGCGCGGGCGTCATCTGCGGCCTCGCGCTGTCCGCCGCCTCGACGCGCTGGCGCTGGGACGGCGTCACGAGCGTGCTCAGCGTCGTGGTCACCTACTTCCTGCTCGGAAGCGCGGCCGCGTTGCGCTCCGAGGCGCTCTTCGGTGTCCTGCCGACCGGCAAGACGCTGCAGGTCATGGTCCTGGGTTCCTTCCGCGCGTGGAAGGACCTCCTGACGCTGACCGCCCCCGTCTCGGTCTACTCCGGCCCCGCCCTCGTGCCGTGGATGAGCGGCCTGGTCCTGGCATTCCTCGCCGGCATCATCACCGCGCGCTTGGGCCGTGCGGTCCTGGGCTCCATCCCCCTCGTCCTCATGGGCGTGATCTCCGTCTTCTTCGGGCTGTCGCACCACAGCTTGCCCCTGTGGGCGGTGCTGACCTGGTGGGCGCTCCTGGCAGCCTGGTGGGCGGCAGCCGCGCAATATCAGCGCATCACGCTGGGACAGGACGTCCTCGTGGGTCGCTCGAGCGCACCCGGCGCGGACAACACCCTCGGGCGCCAGTCCCGCTCGACCGTCTACGTGTGGACCCGAGTCATGGGTGCGCTTGCAGTGCTCGCGATGTCCGTGGGTATCGCGCTGCCCGCAGCGTCCTACTTGGGGTCCTCGGGGACGCGCGTCGTCGGCCGTGACCTCGTCCAGCCGCCCCTGGACATTCAGGCCTATCCCTCGCCGATGGCCTCGTTCCGCCACTACACGACGGACCTGAAGGACCAGACCCTCCTGACCGTGTCCGATCTGCCCGAGAACCAGCGCGTGCGCATCGCCGCCATGGACGTCTACGACGGCACGACCTTCGGCATGACGAACAAGCGCGACGACGAGCACACCGGCTACATTCCGGTCGAGACGACGATCCCAGGGCGCCCCGAGGGCACCTCCATCGTGACGGTGGAGACCACCGGCATGTCCGGTCCGTGGGTGCCCATCCTGGGTGAGCCCTCGCAGATCACCTTCACGGGCGCGGCCGCGACCGCCCAGAAGGAGGGCTTGTTCGTCGACATGTGGTCGAATGCCGCGCTGACGACCGGCCCCGCGGGCACGATGAGCTACTCCGTGACGACCACGTTCACGGCCCCGGTGCGCGACGAGGACGTGGCGACCCTGGCGGTCGCGCCCTTCACGATGGCGGATACCAACGTTCCTGAGGCCGTCGCGACGAAGGCAGCCGAAATCACGCAGAACGCGTCCACCGCGCTGGCCGCCGCGCGCGCGATCGAGCACTACCTGTCGACGAACGGCTTCTATCTCAACGAGAACACGCAGTTCTCGCGCCCCGGCGTGCGCGCAGACCGCCTCGAGCGCATGCTCTCCGACGACAACAACCTCATCGGTGACGACCAGCAGTACACGGCGCTGATGGCGCTGATGCTGCACCAGCTGGGCATTAACGCGCGCGTCGTCATGGGCGCTTACCCGGAGGGCGGCTCCCAGGGTGGTGCCGCGACGCTGCGCGGTTCCGACATTCGCGCGTGGGTCGAGGTCGAGTTCGCGGGTGGTCACTGGGTCGTCTTCGATCCGACGCCGCCGCGCGACCACACGCCGCAGACGCAGGTCCCCAAGCCTCGGTCCGTGCCGCGCCCGCAGGTCCTGCAGCCGCCGGAGCCCCCGGAGGCTCCCGCCGAGCTGCCGCCGACGACGCGCGACCAGAACGCTGATCCGATGACTCCTCCGGCCGCCCCCTTCCCGTGGGGTATGGTCGCCGGCATTGCGGGTGGCTTCCTGCTTGTGCTACTCCCGCCGCTGCTCGTCCTGCTTTACAAGGCGGGCCGCCGCAGGCGTCGCCGCCGCGCTGCGGCCGCCCAGGCGCTCGTGGGCTCGTGGGACGAGGTCGTTGACCTCGCCGCAGACTCGGGCCTGCGTATCGACGTGGGACGCACCAGGCAGGAGACCGCCTGGTCGCTGGCCTCGCAGTGGGACCTCGGCGAGGACCCGGGCGACCCCTTCACGCTGGTGACGGGCGAGGTGCGCCACGGAGACGACGGGTCGACGGACTCCGTGGAGCCCGACGAGGCCGAGGCCGGCAAGGGCCGCTACGTGATCGACGGCTGGAGCCGCTTCGGTGACGACGTGCCTGCCCCCGTCGTGATCGCGCGCTACGCGGACGTCGCGAACTTCGCGTCCAACGGCGCCTCCCGTGACCGCGCGCGTGACGCGTGGGAGCAGGTGGGTGCCCTGCGCGCCCATGTGAGCAAGCGCGCCGGATTCTTCGCACGCATTCGCCGCGCGCTGTCACTGCGCAGCCTGCGCATGCGCCGTAAGCTGCGCCTGAGCGCGTCCATCGCGCGCACGATGAACGAGGAGGAGGATCGTTGACGCCCCCGGTTGCGGGCCTGAAGGGCCCTGATATTCCCGGCTTCCGATGGGTGCGCCCGCTCGGTCAGGGCGGCTTCGCCGACGTCTTCCTCTACCGTCAAGAGCTGCCGAGCCGTGACGTGGCCATCAAGGTCGTGCGCACGCTGGGCGATGAGCGCGGCACGAAGGAACTACACCGCGAGGCCGACGCGATGACGCTGCTCGCCGGGCACCCCGCGGTCGTCGAGCTGCACGGCGTGGGGACGACGGCCGACGGTCGCGCGTACCTGATCATGGAGTATTGCCCGGTGGCGGACCTGCTCACGCAGGTGCGTGCGCGCCCGATGCCGCTCGACAAGGCCCTCGACACGATGATTAAGATCAGCGGCGGCGTGGAGATGTTCCACCGCCAGGGCTACGTGCATCGTGACATCAAGCCGTCGAACATCATGCTGGACTCCTACGGCAAGCCGGTGCTCGCGGACTTCGGCGTGGCCTCGAAGGTGGGCCAGCTGGAGGTTGGCGCCTTCGACGGCTTCTCGGTGCTGTGGGCGCCCCCGGAGCAGCAGGACGTGAATTCTCCGGCCTCGCCCCTGCAGGACGTGTGGGCGCTGGCTGCGACGACGTGGACCTTCGTGACGGGGCGCAGCCCCTTCGAGGATCCGATCGGCGACAACTCGGCGGCGTCGATCGCGAACCGCGTGCAGCGCGGACGCATGCGTGGCCTCGGGCGTGCGGATGCTCCGGCGGAGCTGGAGCGCGTGCTGCGTGCCGCGATGACGATCGACCCGGCCGAGCGCACGCCTTCGGCGATGGAGTTCGGTCAGGGCCTGCAACGCGTCCAGAAGGAACTGGGTCTGCCGCGCACCGAGATGGAGATCAAGGAGAAGCGCTCCAAGGCCTCGGCTCCCACCGCGGGCGACCAGAAGACGCGCCTGCGCGGCGCTCCCGTCATCGATCCGGATAAGACGCGCCTGCGTTCGAACTCGTATTCCTTCGAGGGCGGGGCCGGCTCGGGTGGCGTCGAGGCGGTTGCGGACTCGTGGAAGATCGAACGATCTGCGGATGCGGACGAGGTGTCGGCCCGTCGCGTCGTCGAGGATCCCTCGGCGGCCAAAAAGGGGATGTCCCCGGTCGCTGGCGTGCTCCTCGCGCTGCTGGCTGCGGTGATCGCGGCCGGCCTCATCGTGGGCATGCTGCGCGGCCAGGGTTCTTTTACGCGCATTTCTCCCGCACCCGAGACGACGAGCGCCTCCTCGGCTCCCGGTGACGCGTTGGGCGCGGCTCCCCCGCAGGTGTCGGGCCTGTCCGGGCAGTACTCCGACGGAATGGTCACCTGGACGTGGACCGCCCCCGACGGCCCCGCACCGCAGGACATCCTGTACGCCTACGAGGGTTCGGGAGCTGCCGGTACGTCGCGCGGTCGCGTGGAGTCGACGAGCGTGACGGTCGATGGCGCGAGCGGGCAGAACTGCATCGAGATCACGACCGTGTCGCGCTCGTCCGGTCGCATGTCCGACCCGGTGCAGGCCTGCGTGGAGGCCCCGTGACGCACAACGATCAATCGGTTTGCTTTTTTCGCCCGCTTCCTACCATCGTCGGACGAGGCGCTGGTCACGTCGGGTGTAAAATGGTCAGTATCGCGCGCAGTCCCTCGCGCTCAACGCAGCTAAAGGATGAAGGCTCATGTCTCTAGAGGAACACGCGGAACGGCCCGCAGTTCGATGGGGCGCCTCGACCGATATTGGTCCGGTCCGCTCCGAGAACGAGGACTCCTGGCTGGCGGTTCCCCCGGTCTTCGCCGTCGCCGATGGGATGGGTGGCCACCTGGGTGGGGCCCAGGCCTCGTCGAAGGCCGTTATTACCCTGCAGGAGTTTCTGAGCTCGGACCGCCTCGGGAATCGCCCCGTTGACCTGGTGGATCTGTCCGTCGCGATCGACGCGGCAGCCAACGCGGTTGCGTCCCTGGCGCCCGCCGACAATCCGATGAGCGCCCCCGGCACCACGCTGTCGGGGCTCATGGTGCTGCGCACCGCCGAGGGGCCCTACTGGCTCTCATTTAACGTCGGTGACTCGCGCGCCTATGTCGTGGGCGGCGGGGGCATCCGACAGCTCACGCACGATCATTCGGCGCTGCAGGAGGCGCGCGACCTCGCGGCCACCTCCGGCGCGCCCCGTGTGATCCCTCCCGCGAATGTCGTGACGAAAGCCCTGGGCGCCGGACAGACCGGAAGTGTGAAAGCCGACTACACAATCATGCCGCTGGAAGAAGGCGATCGGGCTGTCATCTGTACAGATGGGGTGCACGGCGTCCTGAGCGATTCGCAGATTCATGCGGTTGTTGCAGCCGGCGACGGTCCGCAGGGGACGGCCGACAGACTTGTGCGCGCCTCACTGGAGACGGGAACGCGGGACAATACGACCGCCGTTGTAGTTTACGCAGGAACCAAATCACGAGTAACATTGACATCGAATGTCATGAATCGGATGATTCAACCAGTACGTCCGGCGTCGATTGAGACCGCTCGCCGGGTCCCTCGTAGAGAAGGCAGTAACTGATGCTTCAGATTGGACGCTTCCTGTGCCGCGGGCAGGGCGCGATGCTCGTCACGGGTCCCCTCGGCGCGGCGCTGGTTCCGCTCGACTTCGCGGACTCCGCGGCCGACGTCGTGTGGGGACGCGCCGACACCCAGGCGTGGCTGTCCCACGTCCAGGCCGAGAAGGGCGACGCCCTCCTGCTGGACTGCGCCGGCGAGCAGCCCTACCTGACGGTCCTCGGCAACATTCAGCTGCGCATGCGCGCCGCCGGCCAGATCACCGAGCAGGTCTGGACCGACCCGATCTGGGCCTGGCCCTTCAACCCCGGCGAGTGGCAGACCTTCGAGGCCACCATCATTGACGGCGACGAGGTCACGTGGATGGTGCCCGCCGCCGACCGCGTCGAGGCTGGCGAGATCCGCATCGGTCGCGCGCTCGACGAGGTCGAGGCCCTCGCCTCGATGCCCGTCGACACGATGGGCTTCCTCATCAACCCCGACAT
>USPB01000086.1 GCA_900556405.1 uncultured Actinomyces sp. | reverse complement strand
GCGCGATCACCGGCGCGACGCGGGACCCACGCGAGGCGGGCGCCCGTGCGCTCGGTGAGAGCAACGACTGCGGAGAGCAGGCCGGGGGTCTGCGCGGCGCGCTCGCCCACGAGGACGATGCCACCGGAGAGGGCCTGCGCGAGGTCCGCGTAGGCACCGCCAGCGGCGATCGCGTCGAGAACGCCGGGCTCGGAGCCGGGGGCGGCGTGCAGGACCTGGGCGTTCATCTTGCGCGAACCGTTGGAGGTGAAGGGCGCGACCGTGGCGACCTTCAGGCCCGACTTACGGGTGCCCTTGCGCAGGCGCAGGAACATGGCGCCGCACTCGTCCTCGGGCTCGAGGGCGACCAGCAGCACCTGACCGGCGCTCTCCAGGTCGGAGTACGTGACATCGAGGCCGGAGCCCGCCACGTAGGAGGCCAGGAACGAACGCTCTTCCTCGCTGGCGCGACGCGAACGGAAGTCGATCGAGTCGGATCCGACGACGGTGCGCGCGAACTTCGACCAGGCCCAGGCATCCTCGAAGGTGAGGTGGCCGCCGGGCAGGAAGCCCACGGACGAACCGGCCTGCTCCAGGCCCTCACGGACGCGGTCCAGCGCGTCGGACCAGGAGGTGGGAACCAGCTTGCCATCCTCGCGCACGAGCGGGTAGGTCAGGCGATCGACCTTGTCCCATTCGAAGGCAAAGCGGTCCTTGTCGGTGATCCACTCTTCGTTGACCTCGGGGTCGTTGCCGCTCATGCGACGCACGACCTCGCCGCGGCGCACGTCCTGGCGGATCGCGGAGCCCGACGCGTCGTGCTCGGTCACGGAGGCCGTCGACACGAGGTCGAAGGGGCGCGCGCGGAAGCGGTAGGACGCGGCGGTCAGGGCGCCGACGGGGCAAATCTGAATGATGTTGCCCGAGAAGTAGGACGCGAAGGCGCGGCCCGACACGTCGCGCTCGGCGACGGAGAGCTCGCCCTCGTTGAGCGAGCCGATGATCGCGTCCGTGCCGAACGGGGACGACAGGGACGAGGTCGCGGCCTCCTTGGCCTTGGGATCGAAGAAGTCGAGCGTGGTCGTGTCAAAGCCGCCGACCTGCTCGCCCATGAAGTAGTGGTGTTCCGTGGGGGCGGTGCCGCCGCCTCGGCCCTGCAGATCCATGAACACGTCGCCCGAGATTTCCTTGCCGAAGCGCACGCAGCGCTGGCACAGGATGCAACGCTCGCGGTCCAGCAGGATCTGGGAGGTCAGGCGCAGCGGCTTCTTGAAGGTGCGCTTGGCGTCCGTGAAGCGGGACTTGCCGCGTCCCTCCTTCATCGCCTGGTTCTGCAGGGGGCACTCGCCGCCCTTGTCACAGACGGGGCAGTCCAGCGGGTGGTTGATGAGCAGGAACTCCATGACGCCACGCTGGGCACGGTCCACCACCTCGGAGGTGTGCTGGGTCTTGACGACCATGCCCGGGGTAACGGTCTGCGCACACGAGGGCTGGGGCTTGGGCATGAAGCGCAGCTCGCCCGTGTTGCGGTCGGGCATGCCGACCTCCACGAGGCACTGGCGGCATGCGGCCACGGGGGCCAGCAGCGGATGGTCGCAGAAACGCGGGATCCGGATGCCGGCCTGCTCGGCCGCGCGGATCACGAGCGTGCCCTGGGGGACAGAAACCTGAACGTCGTCGATGGTGACGTCGATCATCTTGGGCGCGTCGCTCATCGGCCACCTCCTCGCGCGTAGTTAGCGGACGCCTCGTAGGGGAAAAGCTCGCGGGCGGGCGTGGTCAGCCCGGCCTCGAACTCGTCGCGGAAGCGCTTGATGCCCGACATGATCGGGGTTGCTGCGGCGTCGCCCAGCGGGCAGAAGCTGCGGCCCGCAATGTTGTGTGCGATCTCGTCGAGCAGGTCGACGTCGCCGGGGCGGCCCTCGCCTCGCTCGAGACGCAGCATGATTTGCTTCATCCAGTAGGTGCCTTCGCGGCAGGGCGTGCACTTACCGCAGGACTCGTGCTGGTAGAACTCGGACCAGCGAGTGATGACGCGGACGACTGAAACCGTCTCGTCGAACACCTGCAGGGCGCGCGTACCCAGCATCGAACCGGCCGCGCCCACCGACTCGTAGTCGAGGGGCGTATCCAGCTCGTCTTCGGTGAAGATCGGGGTGGAGGAGCCGCCGGGGGTCCAGAACTTGAGCGTGTGGCCGTCGCGGATGCCGCCCGCCATCTCGATGAGCTCGCGCATCGTGATGCCGAAGGGGGCCTCGAACTGACCCGGGTTGTTCACGTGACCCGACACGGAGAAGATGCCGTGGCCCTTGGACTTTTCGGTGCCCATGGACGCGAACCACTCGGGCGAGTTGCGGAAGATGCCCGCCACCTGAGAAATGGTCTCCACGTTGTTAACGACCGTGGGACGGGCGTACAGACCGGCGACCGCGGGGAACGGGGGCTTGAGGCGCGGGTGGCCTCGGCGTCCCTCGAGGGAGTCCAGCAGGGCCGTCTCCTCACCGCAGATGTAGGCGCCAGCACCCGCGTGAGCGGTAATGCGCAGGTCGCCAAGCACGCCGGACTCGGTCGCCTCGCGCACGGCCTGCAGCAGGCGACGGTACACGTGGGTAACCTCGCCGCGCAGGTAGACGAACGCGTGGTCGCAGCCGATCGCGCGCGACGTGATCGCAATGCCCTCAATGAGGACGTGCGGGTTGCCCATGATGAGCGGGATGTCCTTGCAGGTGCCCGGCTCGGACTCGTCGGCGTTCACCACGAGGTAGCGGGGGCCGCCGTCGGCCGGGGGCAGGAAGGACCACTTGAGGCCGGTCGGGAAGCCTGCGCCACCACGGCCTCGCAGGCCGGAATCCTTCACAGTCTGCACGATCTCGGCGGGCTCCATGGTCCGGGCCTTTTCGAGGCCCTGGTAGCCACCGCGAGCCCGGTAGGAGTCCAGCGTCCAGGAACGATCCTCTCCCCACCCGTTGGTGAGGATCGGGGTCAGCGGTCCGGGCGCAACGTATGCGGTACTCACTTCGCCTCTTCTCCCTTCGTGTCAGCGGCCTCGTCGGCGACCTCCACGGCGACCGGCTCGGTCCAGCCCTTCGCCGCCGCGATCTCGCGGCCCAGCAGCGTGGAGCGGCCC
The DNA here is from genome assembly GCA_900556405.1 of uncultured Actinomyces sp. Taxonomy (GTDB): domain Bacteria; phylum Actinomycetota; class Actinomycetes; order Actinomycetales; family Actinomycetaceae; genus Pauljensenia. The sequence continues at coordinate 4,949 of USPB01000086.1, read as the reverse complement.
GCAGAGGGGCCCTCGTCCTCGTGGCCGTCCAGGAAGCCGGCCAGGACGCGCTCGTTCTCCTTGAACGTGGGAGCCACGACGGGACCGCGCGTCGGGTGAATGTCGCGACCGGCCTGGATGTCATCGATCATGGCCAGCGCCGACTCAGGGCTCTGGTTGTCGAAGAATTCCCAGTTGACCATGACGACGGGCGCGTAATCGCACGCCGCGTTGCACTCGATGCGCTCGAGCGTGATCTTTCCGTCTTCGCTGGTCTCATCGCTGCCGACGCCGACCTTCTGGGAGACCTTTTCCCAGATCTCGTCGCCGCCCATGACGGCGCACAACGCGTTCGTGCACACGCCCACCAGGTAGTCGCCGGTGGGGTGGCGCTTGTACTGCGTGTAGAAGGTCGCGACGGCGCTGATCTCTGCGCGGGGCAGGTCCAGCGTGGCGGCGATGAAGTCGATGCCGTCCGGGCTGACGTATCCGTCAACGGACTGGATCAGGTGCAGCATCGGCAGCAGCGCGGAACGCGAGTGACCGTCCGGGTAGCGGGCGATGATCTGCGCGGCGTCCGCCTGCAGGCGTGCCAGGGTGTCGGGTGTGTAGCTCATCGGTCAACGCCTCCGAGAACGGGGTCGATAGCGGCCAGTGCGACGACCACGTCGGCCAGCTGGCCGCCTTCGGTCATCATGGCCAGCGCTTGCAGGTTGGCGAAGGAGGGGTCGCGGAAGTGCGCGCGGAACGGGCGCGTGCCACCGTCGGAAACGAGGTGAACGCCCAGGATGCCCTTCGCGTGCTCGACGGTCTGGTAGACCTGGCCGGCGGGCACGTGGAAGCCCTCCGTGACGAGCTTGAAGTGGTGGATGAGGGATTCCATGGACTCCCCCATGATCTCGCGGACGTGCTCGGCCGAGTTGCCCTGGCCGTCCGTGGCGACCGCGAGGCGCGCGGGCCAGGCGATCTCCGGGTCGGCGACCATGGTGGGCGCGCCGTCGCACTGGTCCAGCCTGTCGAGCACCTGCCAGATGATGCGCATGGACTCGTAGCACTCGTCGAAGCGAACCATCGTGCGGTTGTAGACGTCGGACTTGTCGCGGGTGGGAATATCGAATTCGAAGTTCTCGTAGCCGCAGTAGGGCTGGCTCTTGCGCATGTCCAGGGGCAGGCCGGCGGCGCGCACGCCGGGGCCGGTCGAGCCGAGGGCCATGAGGCCGCTCAGCGGCATGACGGCCACGTCGCACAGACGCTTCTTGAAGATCGGGTTCTCCACGAGGATGTCCTGGAGCTCACCGATGTCCTTACGGCACCGACGCAGGCGGTCACGGATGTAGTCCGTGGTGCCCTCGCCGATGTCCTGCACGACGCCGCCGGGGCGGATGTACTCGTGGTTCATGCGCAGGCCGGTGATGCGCTCGAAGATACGCAGGATCTCCTCGCGGCCACGGAAGCCGATCGTCATGATCGTGGTGGCGCCCATCTCGTTACCGGTCGAGCCGATGGCGACCAGGTGCGAGGCGATGCGGCACAGCTCCATCATGAGGATGCGGATGAGGGAGGCGCGCTCGGGGATGTCCTCTTCGATGCCGAGGAGCTTCTCGACACCGAGGCAGTAGGCGGCTTCCTGGAAGAAGGGAGCCACGTAGTCCATGCGCGTGCAGTATGCGACGCCCTGAGTCCACGTGCGGTACTCCATGTTCTTCTCGATGCCGGTGTGCAGGTAGCCGGTGTCGATGCGGGTCTCGCGGACCTTCTCGCCGTCAAGCTCGAGGATGAGGCGCAGAACGCCGTGGGTCGCGGGGTGGACCGGGCCGAGGTTGACGACGATGCGCTCGGAGGTGATGGCCTCGATCTCGTGCAGGACATCGTCCCAGTCGCCGCCCTGGGTGAGGACCTCGGGGATGTCCTCGATGGGCAGGTCGGTCGCGCCGGCGGGCGCGTGGAAAGCGGTGGTCATCAGTTCACACTCCTACGAACGTCGGCGGAAGCGTTGACGGCGCCCTTGAACTCGACGGGAATGCCGCCCAGCGGGTAGTCCTTGCGCTGGGGGTGTCCGACCCAGTCGTCGGGCATCGCAGTGCGCGTCAGCGAGGGGTGCCCGGTGAAGACGATGCCGATGAGGTCCCAGGTTTCGCGCTCCTGCCAGTCGTTTCCGGGGTAGACGGAAACGATCGAGGGGATGCGGGGGTCCTCGTCGGGGCACGTGACCTCGAGGCGGATCATGCGGTTGTACGTGATCGAGTACAGGGGGTAGATGGCGTGCAGCTCGCGGCCCTTATCGAGGGGGTAGTGCGCGCCGTTGGTGCCCAGGCACAGCTCGAAGCGCAGGTCGGCGTCGTCGCGCAGGTACTTGGCGACGCGCGCGATGTGCTCGCGGGCGATGAAGATGCCGAGCTGTCCGCGGTCGATGGTGACCTTTTCGATAACGTCGGAAACCTTCAGGCCATCGGCGACAATGAGCTCTTCGAGGACGTCAACGACCTGGTCGAACCAGCCGCCGTAGGGGCGGGAGGCCTCGCCGGGCAGGAAGGAATCGGTCACGAGGCCGGCGAAGCCGGAGGTGGAGGAGTCGGTGCCCGCGCCGAAGAGGCCCTCGCGGTGGGCGATGGGCTCGGGGAGGGCGAATCCGCGCTGGGACGAGGCCGGGGCGACCTCGGCGGGCGCGTTTTCCTCGGGGGTGGAAAGGTCGCTCATGCGAGGAGTCCCTTCATCTGGTGGGTGGGGGTCGCCTCGAGGGCGGCCTGCTCGGCGCGACGCGCGATCTCGCGGCGGTGAACACCGAGGGGTTCCTTGCCGATCTGCTCACGCAGGACGAGGACCGCGTGGATGAGCGCCTCGGGGCGGGGCGGGCATCCGGGCAGGTAGACGTCGACGGGGACGATGTGGTCGCAGCCCTGGACGATCGCGTAGTTGTTGAAGACGCCGCCGGAGGACGCGCACGCGCCCATGGAGATGACCCACTTGGGTTCGGGCATCGAGTCGTAGACGCGGCGGATGATGGGGGCCATCTTGTGCGACACGCGGCCCGACACGATCATCATGTCGGAGTGACGCGGCGAGGCGCGGAAGACCTCGAGGCCGAAGCGCGCCATGTCGAAACGGGGGGTACCGGCGGCCATCATTTCGATGGCGCAGCACGCCAGACCCATGGTGACGGGCCACTGGCTGTACTTGCGTGCGAGCCCGAGGACCTTTTCGACGCTGGTGAGCGCGATGCCCGCGGGCAAGGATTCTTCAAGTCCCACTTGTCTGTTCCTTACTTATATCTCAGTAATCCAGGCCGCCGCGTCGCCATTCGTAGGCGTAGGGGACGCAGAGGGTGACCAGGAAGCTCATCATGACGACCAGTCCGAACAGGCCCAGCTGGTTGAAGCTGACGGCCCACGGGTACATGAACACAACTTCGATGTCGAAGATGATGAACGTCATGGCGACCAGGTAGTAGCGCACCGGGAATCGCCCCTCGGTGAGGTGAGCGCTGGTCGGCTGGATACCGCACTCGTAGTTGTCGGCCTTGGTTGTGGACTTCTTGGTGGGGCCCAGGATCGCGGAGGCGCCCAGGCCTCCGAAGGCTAGTACGAGGGCAGCTGCCGACATGATGAGCAGCGGCACGTAGGGATTCGTCATCGTTCCTCCCGGTTATCGGTGGTGGTGGTCATGCGGGGCGCACCACCTTGGTCAGCATTGTGATGAGTTGGTCGTCGAAGTCGCCCCCGGTCCTCTCGTACCCGTCCGACAGGAGTTTGTGGACGAGCGTCATGAGGCGCGCAATGGGCAGCCCGACGTTCGTGCAGGTGCGCATGATCGTCGGGTTTTCGATGAGCGCGACGAAGATGCGGCCCAGCTGGTAGTAGCCGCCGTATTCGTCGCGGAGCATGTGGGGGTATTCGCTCATGGCGCGGTCGATGCCGGCGCGGTGGGAGCGGGCCAGGGCCTGAGCGATGCAGGAGGCCGCGTAGCGTCCGGCCTTCATGGCGGGGGCGATGCCTTCGCCATTGTAGGGGGAGACCATGCCGCCGGCGTCGCCGACGAGGACGAGGCCCTGGGTGTAGTGAGGCTTGCGGTTGAAGCTCATGGGCAGGGCGGCGGAGCGAAGCGCACCGATCTGGTTGTCGGGGGTGAAGCCCCATTCCTCGGGCAGGTTCGCGGTCCAGGCCTTGAAGACCTCGCGGTAGGGCAGGTTCGTGGCGCCGGCGCGCGAGGCGACGGAGCCGAGGCCGACGTTGACGATGCCGTCGCCCATGGGGAAGATCCAGCCGTAGCCGGGCAGCAGGTCGGAGGCACCGGGGGTGCCGCTCCACAGTTCGAGGTGGGATTCCATCCATTCCTCGTTGCCGCGGGGGCTCGCGAAGTAGGCGCGTGCGGCGACGCCCATGGGGCGGTTCATCTTCTTTTCGAGGCCGAGGCTGGTGGCCAGTCGGGCTGCCACTCCCCCGGCGTCGACGGTGATGGAGGCGCGCACCGTAGTGGTGGTGGCGTTCTTGCCGCGCCCGCTCTTGGCCTGCACGCCGACGACGCGTCCGGAGCCGTCCTGGATGGCTCCCGTGACGGTCACGCCCTCGTAGAGGCGCGCGCCCGCTTCGACGGCGCGCTGGGCGAGCGCCTGGTCGAGGTCCATGCGGGCACGGGTCATGCCGTAGCCGGGCAGGGACTTCTGGTCGGGCCAGTCCATGTGGACGGTGTGGCCGCCGCCAATGACGGTCAGACCGCGGTTTCGCATCCAGCCGGTGGTGTCCACGCCCATTGCGATGAGTTCGTGGACGGCGGCCGGGGTGAGCCCGTCGCCGCAGATTTTGTCGCGCGGGAAGGGGCTTTTCTCCAGGAGGATGACATCGAGGCCGGCTCTGGCCAGGTGGTAGGCGGTGGAGGACCCGCCCGGGCCTGCGCCGACGACGACAACGTCAGCGCTCATGTCGCTAGGCATGGTGGATGCCACGGCATTCCTCCGTCATGTGGTGCGCGGGTGC
>USPB01000085.1 GCA_900556405.1 uncultured Actinomyces sp. | reverse complement strand
GTCACAAACGGCAGCCACGATGTTCTCCTCGGTATGTCTTCCAGTTCAGTCTTTGGCTCCCCACGGTCGCGGGGAACGCATCCTCCGGTGCTTGAACCGAAGGCAACCATGACAGAATAGCGGATGATGCGCGCTTTCAACAAGTCGCACGCGTGATCGGTCGTGTCAGGTCGCACACAGCAACCCTCGCGGGGAGAATAGGACGGGGAGGAAAGGGGAGTCATGGAGCTCAATGCAGCGGTCATCATCGAGGCCTGTCGCGCCGGTGCCGAGGAGGCAGCGAGACTCGCGCCCTTCCTCGATGACCTGGATGGATGGGACGGGGCGGACTGCGATACGGGGACGAACGCGGCGGCGACGATGGCTGCGCTCGCTGCAGCGATGGACTCCCTGGAGCCGCGCGCCCACCTGCGCGTGGCTCTCGAAGCTGGCGTGGAGACGATAATCCGCCGGGGTATTGGGCACAGTGGTCTCGCACTGGGCGCTTTGTTTGAGGCGTGGGCCGGTGCCCTGGCGGATGAGCACCAGGTGACGTCGCTCGCTGCCCGCCGCATGCTGGCGGCCTCCTTGACACCTGTGGCCTCGTCGATCGAATGGTCCGATGCGCTCGTTGAGATGCTCAGTGGTGCCGTTCGCGAGCTCGTGGACATGGGCGATACACTTCCTGAGGTCGAAGACGTCTTCTCCCGCTTTTCGAGCCAGGCTCAGATTGGCTTGGTCGAAGCGACGAATGAATCGACGGGTCGTATTGATCCGGGTGGTGCGTTCATCGCTCTGGTGCTCGCGTGCATCGATGCTGCCATGCGTGACGACGCCGGCATCTTGCAGTCCTTCACCGCGATGCTCGCTGACCTGGCGGAACGCCACTCGCGCGCGCCGGAGGCTGCCTCGCCCCCGCCCGGCCGTGATTTCACGGTCGACATCATCCTGGAGGGTACCGAAGACGACCTGCGTGGGCTGCTCGTGCGCCTGGGGGGACTCGGCGCGCGCCTGTCCTACGTGGGCCGTGTGGATCTGTTTGGAATGGGGCAGTGGCGTCTCCACGTGGATACTTCCGCACCGCTGGCTGCACACCCCACGTCCGGGCAGGTTATTCGCTTTCAGGTGTCTGATGCGCGCCCGGATGCGCAGATCGGCATCGACGAGCTGGCGGACGAGGGGCTGAGCCACCGCGGCGTGCGTCTCTTGCAGCGTCGCCCGATACGCCGAGTCGAGCGCGCACGAGTCATCGCATGCACCCGTGCCCCCGGCCTCGTCGAAGAACTCGCACGCGCAGGAGCCGTCGTTTTCCTCGACCTGAACTCGAGTGATGCTGCCGGTATCGTCTCGGCGGCCAGTTCACGTACCGGCGTGACGCTCGTTGCGCCCTGCGACGAGGCCAGCGCCGCGCTGGTCGGTACCGTTGCCTCTGTCCTTCCCGCTCGGGCACCCGGAGTGCCCGCGATCCTGCGGGCAGCCAGCAGCGATGATCTCGGAGTCCTCGCGGTCGCCCGCGCGTGTGCCCCGCTTTTTGTCCCGCAGCCAGGGGGCCTCGCGGCGGCTCCGACGCTCGCGCGGATGCTGCGCGACGGTGCCCACGACGCGCTGTCGACGTGGACGACCGCCCAGCTACCATTGGACGGGGACCCCGAAGGAATCGCCGAGGCCCTGGCTGAGGCAGCGCGCGGGGGAGGGCAGTCGTGGCGACTGCTCGTCTCTCGCGCTGATGACGGCCCCTACACGGTCGCGACGGTGCGCCAGCTGCTCTCCACGCGTGACGCCTCCTCATCGATCGACCTGGAGACCTGGGATGGTGGACAGAGCGGACCGAGCCTCGTCGCCGGGTGTCCGCTGTGAGTGCGCTCGACATCCCTCTGTCCCTGCGCCTGCCGAAGAAGACGGCGAAAGCGCTGACGGGCGCCGGTGTTGTGACGGTGGGCGACCTACTCATGGTGGCGCCTCGCAGGTACTACCACTGGGGCCGCCTCACCCCGCTGTCTTCCCTGCGAGAGGGGGAGGACGCCACGATCCTCGCAGAGGTCGCGTCGGCGCATCTGATCGCTAACCGCTCCGGATCGGGCGTCCGCCTGGAGGTCACCCTCACGGACGGCATTCAGTTCCTGTCCGCCACCTTTTTCGCGAAAAACCAGTACAAGCTCGCACCGATCGAGCGGATTCTCACCCCCGGACAATCCTTCCTGTTTGCCGGGAAAGTGGGAGCATACCGCGGCAAACTTCAACTTACACACCCATCCTTCGAAGGCGTCGACGGGGAAGACATCGAGCGAATCGCCTCCCGGCCCATCCCGATCTATCCGGCGACGGGATCACTCGCCTCGTGGGCGATTGCCCGGGCCGTCGGCATGGTCCTGGATCACCTCGATGATGCGGACGTGCCCGACGTAGTTCCCGCCGCGGTGCGCGATCGCGTCGACATTCCCGCCTATGCGCGCAGCCTTCGTCGCCTGCATCAGCCGCAGACGGACGAGGACTACCAGCAGGCTCGCCGCGCACTGGCCTTCACGGAGGCGTTTGTCCTGCAGGTGGGGCTCGCGATGCGTCGGCGTGGCGCACGCGCGACACCGGCGGTTGCCTCCCCCCAGGGTGCCAGGCTCGTCGAGCGATTCCGCGACTGTCTACCCTTCCACCTCACCGATTCTCAAGAGGACGCTGTCGCGCAGATCAGCGCCGACCTCGAGCGCGAGACCCCGATGCAGCGCCTCCTCCAGGGGGATGTCGGTTCGGGGAAGACGGTCGTCGCGCTCATGTCCTTCCTGCAGGTCGTCGCGGCGGGCCACCAGGGTGCCCTCGTCGCCCCGACGGAGGTCCTGGCCGAGCAGCACACGGCGTCCCTGCGGGCCCTCCTCGCACCCCTGGGAGAAGAAGCCCCCGACGTGCGTCTCCTGACTGGCTCAACGACGCCCGCTGCCCGCCGAGAGATCCAAGCGGCCATGAACTGCGCTCAGCCGCTCATCGTTGTCGGCACGCACGCACTCTTCCAGGAATCTGTGCGTTTCGCCGACCTCGCCCTCGTCGTCGTCGACGAGCAGCACCGCTTCGGCGTCGAGCAGCGTGCCACGCTCCGGCGAGCCCGCGAGGATGGGCGCAGCGTCCATGAACTGGTGATGACTGCGACGCCGATCCCACGCACAATCGCCATGACCGTGTTCGGGGACCTGGATGAAACCCGCATGAGCGGCATGCCCCGCGGCCGTACGCCCGTGGCCACCTACCTCGCGGATGCAGCAAACGCCGCCTGGGTGGAGCGCACATGGGCGAGAGCCGCCGAAGAGATCGCGCAGGGGCGGCGCGTCTACGTCGTCTGCCCGCGTATCGACGCCACCGACGAGGTGAGCGATGCCGACGAGGAGCACGCGCGCCCACTGGCATCCGTCAGCGAGGTTGCCGCCTACCTCCGATCCCACCCGGCGCTCGCGGGAGTGGCCATCCATGAGCTCACGGGGCGCACACCCGCGCCCATGAAAGCCCAGATCATGGAGGACTTTTCCGTCGGACGCGCCCCGCTCCTCGTCGCAACGACCGTCATTGAGGTCGGCGTCGATGTCTCGGGGGCGACCCTCATGGTGATCCTCGACTCCCAGCAATTCGGGCTCGCGCAGCTCCACCAGCTGCGTGGGCGCGTCGGGCGTTCCTCCCTGCCCTCCCTGTGTATCGCGATGCATCGGCATGAACTCACCGATGCTGGGCTCGCGCGGCTGCAGGCATTCGCGCAGACGACGGATGGTTTCGAGCTGGCCGAGGCCGATCTGCGCTTGCGCAAGGAGGGGGATGTCCTGGGCGCAGGGCAGTCGGGTAAAGCCACGCACCTGCGGTTTCTCTCCGTTCGCCGCGACGAATCCCTCATTCGCGTGGCCAAAGAAGCAGCTGATGCGCTCCTCGAGACTGACGCGACGCTGGACAATCATCCGGACCTCGCGCGCGCCCTTCGCGGCGCCTCCGAAGGGCAGGTCGAGTGGATGCAACGCTCCTGAGGTGCGCCCGGTAGGGTAGGAGCATGACCAGAATCGTCGCAGGTAGCGCCAAGGGACGAACCCTCGCCGTGCCCAAGTCCGGGACACGCCCCACGTCGGAACGCGTGCGCGAGGCGCTTTTCTCCCGTCTCGACCACATGAACGTCCTGAATGGGACCGTCGTGCTGGATCTGTACGCCGGGACGGGTGCGCTCGGCCTCGAGGCGCTCTCGCGCGGTAGCGCTCACGCAACGCTCGTCGAGAAAGCCTCTGCGGCGGCGCGCGTCGCCTCTGCCAACGTCCGCTCGACCGGTCTGCCTGCGCGTGTCGTCACAGCTGATGCTCGTGCGTATCTTGCTGCGCGCACCGGGGAGGATCTGTGCGGAGACGCTGACCTTGTTTTCATCGACCCTCCCTACGACATTCCCGAGGCGGACATGACCGCCATCCTGTCGCTCCTCGGCCCCTGGATTGGCCCCGATGCTCTCGTCGTCGTTGAGCGCTCGACCCGTGCGCCCGCGCCCACGTGGCCGCCCTTCCTCGTCCTGGAAGACCAGCGCACGTGGGGGGAAACCGTCGCCTATTTCGCGGGTCCGCCTCTGCCCGAGGACGATCCTCAGGACGGAGCGAATGCTCCCCGAGAGGCCGAGGCCTCGTCGCCACATGCGGAGGATGCGCGATGATCGCACTGTTCCCAGGCTCTTTTGACCCCTTTACGAATGGGCATCTCGACGTCGCCGAGCGCGCCTCCGCGATTGCTGAGCGGCTCATTATCGGCGTCGGCATCAACCCCGCCAAACGCGGGCTCATTCCAACCGATCGCAGGGCCGCTCTCATCGAGGAAGCCACCGCCCACCTGCGAAACGTCGACGTGGTGCTCTTGGAAGGTGCGACGATGGACGAAGCCTCGCGCTTGGGTGCCACCCTCATTGTTAAGGGGGTGCGCTCGGCAATAGATCTTGATTATGAGGCTCCTCAGGCCGCCTTCAACGACGAGGTCGGCGGTATCGACACGTGGTGGATTCCAACCCGCCCCGCACTCGCGCATGTCTCATCGAGCGCTGTCCGCGAGCTATTCGGACTCAAAAAGGATATTTCTCGGTATGTCCCGCCAGCGGTTGAGCGATTTCTGACCGACAATAGAGACTGAATGATGCCCGGTGGAACGCAGGAGGCAGCCATGGCTGACACGCCCGACAACAAGACGCAGGACGAGTGGAACGAGGAAACCGTCTACGGTCCTTCCACCGTGATCGCCGCCCTCGATCAGATCGAGGACCTCGTTGAGTCCTCGCGCACGGTGCCGCTGTCCGCATCCATCATGATCAATAAGGCCGAGTTGCTTGACCTCCTCGATCAGGCGCGCGAGGCTCTGCCAGAAGATCTCGTCGCTGCCGATGCCGTCGTCGCTGATGCCGACGCCGTCTTGGGACGAGCGGACTCGGCAGCCGAAACCCGCATCGCCGAGGCGAATTCGCGGGCATCCTCCACCCTCGACCAGGCCAACGAGCGTGCCGCACAGATCATCGCCGACGCCGAGGAAGAGGCCGAGCGTACGCGTTCGCGGGCAGACGACGAGGCGACTGCTCTTGTCTCGCAGGCACGTTCGGATGCCGAGGCGACGATCGCTGACGCAAACGCGCAGGCTGCGCGCATTGTCTCCACTGAGAACATCGTGCGCATGGCCGAGGACCGCGCGCGCGAGATCGTGTCCGAAGCAAAGCGCTCGGCGGCATCGCTGCGCGAGGGAGCCGACGACTATGTAGCGAGCTCCCTCGACGAGCTCGCGCAGCTCATCTCCGATCTGGCGCGCCGCACGGATGCCGGCCGCCGGACGATCGCCGAGCGCCGCGGCGTTGGCGTGACAGATGTGGACCTGGCCAATGAGTGACAAGACCCTGGTTCTCTCCCTGGCGCGTCTGCCTCGCGCCCTCGGATCCACCTTGCATGAGGACCTTGTGTGGGTGACCCCCGGTGACCTGGGAACTTCCTCGATGTCGGCCGTACCCGGCGTGCCTCTGGACATCTCCGTCGACATGACCAGTGTCGAGGACGGTGTGCTCGTCTCGCTGGCAACATCGGTGGACCTCGTTGGCGAGTGCGTGCGTTGCCTCGATGAGGTGCGCGAACACCACGATGTGCTCAGCCAAGAGGTCTACTTCGAACCAGGCGTCCCTGCCCTGGCGCCTGCGGACGATGATGACGAAGAAGCAGAGGATCTCTTCCTCATCGGTGAGCGTGACACGATCGATATCGAGACCCAGCTGCGTGACGCTATCGTCCCTCTCGTCGACCCGCGCCCGCTGTGCAGCGATGACTGCGCGGGCCTCTGCGATGTGTGCGGCGAGAAGTGGGCAGACCTGCCCGAGGATCACGAGCACTTCGTTGTTGATCCCCGTCTGGCTTCCCTGGCGTCCCTGCTGGGGGAGGACAGTGAGTCGGAGCGTTCGTGATGGCCCGTTCGAAGCACTTACCGGTACCCCCTCGCACGGACACAGACGCCCTCGTCGAGGCCTGGGGGACGCGCATTGACGCCCCGCTGTTGCAGCTCGCTCTCGTGCATCGTTCCTACGCGAACGAGGCCGGAGGCATCGCCAATAATGAGCGGCTCGAGTTTCTGGGCGATTCGGTGCTGTCGATCGTGATTGCGCAGAAGCTCTACGAGCAGTACCCCGACGTCGCAGAGTCCGACCTGTCGCGCATGCGCGCGGCAACCGTCTCGCAGCAGCCCCTGGCCGCAGCGGCTCGGCGCATTGACCTGGGCGACTTCGTCTTCCTCGGCAAGGGAGAATCCACGCACGGAGGACGCGACAAGGATTCCATCCTGTCCGACACGTTCGAGGCTCTCATCGGCGCGACCTACCTGACGAGCGGCCTTGAGGAGGCTCGTCGCGTGATCTTGGAGCGTCTGAGCTTCCTGCTCGTGGATGCCCCCTCGCGTGGGCAGCACCAGGACTGGAAGACGATCCTCATCGAGTACGCGCAGGCGGAGGGCCTGGGCGAGGTGTCCTACGAGGTGGAGGGCGAGGGGCCGGATCACCAGCGCGTGTTTACGGCACATGCCTTCGTCTCCGGGCGTTCGGACGCACTCGGGACGGGACAGGCCTCCTCGAAGAAGCATGCGGAGAACGCGGCTGCGCAGGATGCGATGAGCCGACTGTCTCCGGAGCAGTAATAAGTAGTAGTCACCGAGGGCGTGTGTCCTCCCGACCGTTAGAATCAGACACGTGAGTGAAAATACCGTTGCGCGTACGCGCGTCATGATTGTCGACGATCACGAGATCGTTCGCCGTGGCATTGCTGAGATCGTCGACCGAGACGAGGCCCTTGAGGTGGTCGCTGAAGCCGGGTCGGTCGCTGACGCCGTGCGGCGCGCTGATCTGGTGCGTCCCGACGTCATCCTTGTCGACCTGCAGCTGCCCGACGGAACAGGCATCGACATTATGAATCGCCTGCGAGCCTCTCATCCGCAGATCCTTCCGGTGGTCTTGACGTCCTTCGACGACGACGAGGCCCTGGCTGAGTCCCTGGAAGCCGGAGCGCGCGCGTACATCCTCAAGACCGTGCGCGGAGCGGAGATCACGGATGTCATCAAGGCCGTCGCGGATGGCCGTGTCCTGCTGGATGAGCGTACGCTCACGCGTCGGCGCGTCGATCACGAGGATCCGACCGCTGACCTGACGCCGTCGGAGCGTAAGGTCCTGGACCTGATCGGTGATGGTCTGTCGAACCGCGAGATCGGCGAAAAGCTGGGTGTTGCGGAGAAGACCGTGAAGAACCACATCACGTCGCTGCTGTCCAAGATGGGACTGCAGCGTCGTACGCAGGTTGCCGCCTGGGTCGCCGGGCAGAGGGCTGCTGCGTGGCGTAACTGAGCCAATGCCTCGTCCCTGAGGGCAGTGAGGTCGACAAGCGGGTCGGGGTAATAGCCGGCCCGCTTGTCGTGTCTGTCAGCGGAAAAGCATGAATTGTATGACCGTTTTAGTTTCGTTCTAAACAGGGGATCCCCTGATTTGTCAGAAAGCTACTATCAAACTGATTCATGGGAAAGCCCTGTGGGGTAACGTTCGCCTCATCCTCACCGTTGAGGACGGACACTGTTGTCCACCATTACCCCTCGAAAGGACACCCCGTGAACCTCAAGCGAATGCTTGCCGGGTGTGCGGTCGCTACGGCACTGGTGCTCGCACCCATGAGCGCCCCCACTTTTGCCGACGCGCCGCCAGCGCCTACCGGCGTCCCCGCAGCGGTCCCACTGAGCTCCACCCCCAAGATCGCCAAGTGGCAAGAACTCCAGTACGGCATGT
>USPB01000084.1 GCA_900556405.1 uncultured Actinomyces sp. | reverse complement strand
CCCTCGTCATCCTCGACGAGATCCACCACGCCGGCGACTCCCTGTCGTGGGGCGACGGCGTGCGCGAGGCCTTCGCGGACGCGACGCGCCGCCTGGCCCTGACGGGCACGCCCTTCCGATCCGACACCTCGCCGATCCCCTTCGTCACCTACGAGGAAGACGAGGAGGGTATCCGACGTTCGCGCGCGGACTACACCTACGGCTACGGCGACGCCCTCAAGGACGGCGTCGTGCGCCCCGTCCTGTTCATGTCCTACTCCGGACAGATGGCCTGGCGCACCAACGCGGGTGACGAGGTGAGTGCGCGCCTGGGAGAGCCCCTCACCAAGGACATGATGAAGCAGGCCTGGCGTACCGCGCTGGACCCCAAGGGTGAGTGGATCCCCGCCGTCCTGCGCGCCGCCGACCTGCGCCTCGAGGAGGTGCGCCGCGCCGTGCCCGACGCGGGCGGCCTCGTCATCGCCTCGAACCAGGAGCACGCGCGTGCCTACGCCCGCCACCTGCGCCTCATCACCGGCAAGGCCCCCACGATCGTCCTCTCCGACGATGCGGATGCTTCCGACCGTATTTCCGAGTTCGCGGACTCCACCGACAAATGGATGGTCGCCGTGCGCATGGTGTCTGAGGGCGTCGACGTTCCGCGCCTGGCCGTGGGCGTCTACGCGACGAATGCGTCCACGCCCCTGTTTTTCGCCCAGGCGATCGGCCGCTACGTGCGAGCGCGCCGCCGCGGTGAGACCGCCACTGTCTTCATCCCCTCCGTCGTGCCCCTACTGACCCTCGCCGGCGGCATGGAGATCGAGCGCGACCACGCGCTGGATCGCCCCAAGCGCGAGGAAGCCAGCGAAGACGACATGTGGAACCCCGAGGATGCCCTCGTCGCGGCTGCGAACCGCGAGGAAAAGGCGTCCTCTGACCTGCTCTCCCAGTTCGAGGTCTTGGGCGCGGATGCCGAGTTCGATGGCGTCCTCTTCGACGGCGCCGCATGGGGCGCCGGTGCCGAGGTCGGATCCGAGGAAGAGCAGGAGTACCTGGGCATTCCCGGTCTGCTGGACGCCGACCAGGTGACGACCCTGCTGCGCGCCCGCCAGGCCGACCAGGTTGCCGCCCAGAAGAAGAACCGCGCCGCCCAGAAAATGCGCGAGGAGAACGCCGGCATCCCGGCTCACAAGCTGCGTGCCGCCAAGCGCAAGGAACTCCAGCACCTGGTCTCCACGTGGTCGCGCCGCTCCGGCGAAACCCACGCGACCATCCACTCGCGCCTGCGCTCGCGCTGCGGCGGCCCCGAGGTCGCCCAGGCCACGACCGAGCAGATTGAGGCGCGCATCGCCCTGCTGCGCGAGTGGTTCGTCGGCCGCCACTGACGCGCGGCCGCGTCGCACTGGGCGCACACTGACGTATCACGAGGCCCCGGCCTCGTCCCTCTGCGCGAAGGACGAGGCCGGGGCCTCCTTCAGTGCGTGAAGCGGTCAGTCGACCTTTTCGTAGCGCGTGGGGATCGCAGCCTCGCCCTCGGAGAGACGCCACGCCTGGTAGGGCAGCTCGTTGCGGGCGCGCAGGTGGTGCTCCTGGGCGCGGGACAGCGCCTCGGAACCCCATGCAGCGGCGTCGATCTGGCCGCCGCGAACCAGCTGGACCTGAAGCGGGCGCGCGCCGCGCTCGGCGAGGAGCGCCTGGCCTTCTTCGAAGGAGGTGCCGACGAGCAGGAGCTCCTCGGTCGCGTAGCCGTCCTCGCCCAGGACGCGGCCGGCGACCTTGCGCCCGCCGACCGTAGACTTCGACTCGGCCTTCTTGGCAACGAGCACGGTCTCGCCGTTGGAATCCTCGCGCTGGACGACCTTGTAGACCAGGGCGGCCGTCGGGACGCCCGAGCCCGTCACCAGCTTGGTGCCCACGCCGTAGGAGTCCACGGGGGCAGCGCCCAGGGCGGCGATCGCGTACTCGTCCAGATCGGAGGTCACGGTGATCTTCGTGGTCGTCGCGCCCATCGCGTCGAGCTGACCGCGCACCTTGAAGGCCTGAGCAACCAGGTCGCCCGAGTCCAGACGCACCGCGCCCAGCTCGCCGCCCGCAGCGCGCGCGGCCTCGACGGCGTTAATGACGCCCTGCGTGATGTCGTAGGTGTCCACGAGCAACGTCGTGCTCGGGCCCAGCTTGGCGACCTGGGAATCGAAGGCATCGCGCTCGGTGTCGTGCAGGAGCGTGAAAGCGTGGGCGGCCGTGCCGATGCAGCGGATCCCGTAGCGCTTC
Source organism: uncultured Actinomyces sp. (assembly GCA_900556405.1). Classification (GTDB taxonomy): domain Bacteria; phylum Actinomycetota; class Actinomycetes; order Actinomycetales; family Actinomycetaceae; genus Pauljensenia. The sequence continues at coordinate 6,061 of USPB01000084.1, read as the reverse complement.
GCGGCCTCGAGGTCGGACGTGCCCTGGAAGCCGCCGATGATGGCGGCGCGCGCGGCGGAAACGGCGGCGCGCTCGTGGGCGCGGCGCGCACCCATGTCCATGCAGGGGCGGCCGTGGGCAGCGATCGTCATACGCGAGGCAGCCGAGGCTACCGCGCAGTCGTGGTTGAGGATCGACAGGAGCAGCGTCTCCAGGAGCGTGCAGTCCGCGAAGGTGCCCTCAACGGTGAGCAGAGGAGAACCAGAGAAGTAGCACTCGCCCTCGGCGTAGCCCCAGATGTCGCCCGTGAAACGCCACGAGGACAGGAACTGGGCGGCCTCCTCGGAGATGATCCCCTGGTCGCGCAGCCAATCGATCTGCTCGGCGTCGAACTCGAAGCGTTCCAGGGCCTCGAGAATGCGACCGGTACCGGCCACGACGCCGAAGCGACGCGTGGCGGGCAGGCGGCGCCCAAACAGCTCAAACGTGCAGCGACGATGCGCGGTGCCATCCTTGAGGGCGGCGTCGAGCATCGTGAGCTCGTACATATCAGTCAGCAATGAAGTAGATGTCGATGCAGGCATACTGTGAGCCTACCCTGAGAAGCGTGTCACCGGGGTGCGATTTCGCTTCCCAGACACGTCCATTCCCCGTAGTGTTGACATATGACAACGATCCTCCAACCAGCGTCTCGCGCGCAGGAAGTACCCACTGCGGTGCCGCGCTGGCGTGCCGTCGTGTGGGACGATCCCGTCAATCTCATGAGCTACGTGAGTGCTGTTTTTCGCCAGTATTTCGGGTATTCCGCCGCGCGCGCAGAAGAGCTCATGATGGCCGTCCATACGCGCGGGCGCGCCACCGTCTCCACGGGAGTGCGCGAGCGTATCGAGGCCGACGTCATGGCCATGCATTCCTACGGGCTGCGCGCCACCATCGAAGAAGACAGAGACTAAACGATGGAAGGTTTCGCTCCTCGAGACGGCTGCTTTGCTTCGTCGATGAGTAGTGGCGAAGCGCTTCTCCTGCGCCAACTGGCCACCGAGGTCCTCGTTGTCCTCGATGACCCGGGAGACTTCGGCGTGACCCCGTCGACGCTGAGCGCGTTGACAGAGACCGAACAGCGTCGGGAAGCTCCGCCAGAACGAACATTGCGCATGCTCCTTCCTTCCATGAGCGAGGACAAGGACGATGCCGCCCGGATGCGTGCCCTCACCGAGGATCTCCTGCGTCGTGAGAAGTCGGTGCGACTGCGCTCCATCGTCAGCGATCTTGACCACATCGTGCACGGTGAGACGGACACCCTCGTGATACGGCCCGGTGACGTGTGGTCGTGGCTGGGTGCCCTCAACGATATTCGGCTTGGCTTGGCTGGTGAACTGGACCTATCCGATGAAAGTGACGTGCAGCGGATCGAAGAGCTGGCGATGCGGGAACCGACGGGGGAGCGCTCACAGGCTGTCGCCGCGATCTATATGCTCGTCACATGGTGGCAGGACTCACTTCTTGAAGCCGTCAATAATTCTCAGTAACGCATAAAGTCGGATACATGAACAACGCCCCGATCGGAATTTTCGACTCGGGCCTAGGTGGGCTGACGGTGGCGCGCGCAGTCATCGATAAACTGCCCGATGAAGAGATCATCTACCTGGGCGACACCGAGCACACGCCCTATGGTCCGCGCGCAATCGCGCAGGTGCGCTCGCTGACGCTCTCCGCTCTCGACGAGCTGGCCTCGCGCGGCGTGAAGGCCCTCGTCATCGCTTGCAATACGGCGACGGCAGCTGCCCTCGCGGATGCTCGCGAACGCTACTGGATCGACGCCGGCATCCCCGTCATCGAGGTCATTACTCCGGCCGCCCGACAGAGCGTTATCGCCACCCGCAACCACCATGTTGGCGTTATCGGAACGAAGGCGACCATCCAGTCCGAGGCATACCTCCGTGCGCTCGCGGCCGTCCCCGGGCTGACGGTGAGCCAGCAGGCGTGCCCCGCTTTCGTCGACTTCGTCGAGGCCGGGGTGACCACGGGCGAAGAAATCGAGTCTGTGGCGCGCGAGTACCTCACTCCGCTGAAGGAAGCGGGCGTGGATACGCTGATCCTGGGCTGCACGCACTACCCGCTTCTCACCGGCGTGATCGGACGCGTCATGGGTGAGGGTGTCACCCTAGTCACCTCCTCGGAGGCGACAGCGAACGTGACCTACAACGAGCTGGTGGACCGGGGGCTCTTGCATGACCCATGGCCTGCCGGGCAGGGGCCGCAGCATCAATTCCTGGAGACGGGTGCGTCCGACGCTTTCCCGCGCCTGGCCAGGCGATTCCTCGGCCCCGAGGTGGGATCCGTTGTGCGCGTGAGCACCGGCGGTGGTGTCGCGTGAAGCTGACCGTCATCGGTGCGACAGGCTCGATGTCGGGGCCCGAGTCCCCCGCATCCTCCTACCTCATTCAAGCGCGCGGCATCGACCCGCAATCGGGCGGGGAGCGCGTGTTTTCGCTCGTGTGTGACCTGGGTCCGGGGGCCTTTGGGGCGTTGTGGACGCACCTGTGCCCGTGTGACCTGGATGCGTTGGCCCTGTCGCACTGCCATGCCGACCATATGGGTGACATCATTTCGCTGCAGGTGTACCGCAAGTGGGGTCCCGGCTCCTGCGCCCTGCGGCCCGTGTCCCTGTTTGGGCCTGCGGAGACGATGCATCGCGTCCGTCAGATCGAGGGCGCCGCGCAGGATGAGGGCTACGAGGCTGAATTTGCTTTCACTCACCTGCAGGTGGGGGAGTCCTACCAGGTTGGCCCGATGACGATTCGTCCGTTCCGCGCCCTGCACCCGGTTGAGGCTTATGGCCTGCGTATTGAGGGGCCTTCCGAGGATGATCCGTCCCGCCGTGTGTCCCTGTTCTATACGGGCGATACCGATCTGTGTGACACGATCGTCGAGGGGGCGCGCGGTGTCGACGTCCTCCTGAGCGAGGTTGGCTTTACCTCTGAAGCCACCGAGCCCGACATGCATATGGACGGTGTGCGCGCGGGGACTCTCGCGACGAGGGCTGGGGTCGGGCGCATGATCGCCACCCATATCCAGCCGTGGACGCCCCATGAGCATGTCTCTTCGGAGATTCGTCAGGCGTGGAGCGGGCCTCTCGAATTCGCGGCTTCCGGCATGGAGGTCAGCCTCTGAGCAGTTCCTCGCCCCGTCGATCGGCGGGGCGAGGCCTGTGCGCGCGTGTCAGTCCGAGGGCGTCGAGTAGGTGGCGTTGTGGCGCTTCCACTCGGCCAGATAGGCGGCGACGCGCGCGGGTCCTGCGGCCTTCGACCAGCCGTGATTTTTGTGCCGCAGCAGGATCTTGCGAGTACCCAGTGACGGGAGGGGCGTGATGCGCATGCCCTCCGTGTGTGCTCCCGCCAGTGCCATCGCGGGAAGGATCGTCGAGCCCGTGCGTGCTCGCACGAGGGAGCGGGCGGCTTCGTAGGTCGTGTACAGGTGGGGGGCCCAGCGTGTATCTGGGAATGCCTTGGTGATACGGCGCATGACGTGATCACCGCTGGTTCCGGGATTGACGCGTAGCCATGTCAGGTCGGCCAGGTCTTCGATTGACCCGATCGGGGGAGCGGAGTCGGGGGTGACGAGCACCCAGGGTTCGTCGAGGAATGGAATATCCGTGTATCCGCGCGGGGGGAGGCCCGGGTCCTCGTCTCGTTCGATGACGAGGATGTCGTAGTGGCCGGTGCGTAGCGCCGCCATGCCGGGGGTCTCTTCGGTTTCCTCAATGCGCAGATCGACGCCCGGGAGAGCCTCGACGAGGCCGGGGAGTGCGGGAATCAGGGTGGAGCGGCAGATCGTCAGGAAAGCGCCGATAGTGACCGTTCCTGTCACCTGGCCGGTGAGAGGACGCAGGGCCTTGAGGGCTTCGGCGATGTCTGCGTTGATGCGTTCCCCGGCCTCGGCGACGATGGTGCCGGCGGGGGTGAGGATGGCTCCTGAGGTGGTGCGCTCAACGAGCTTGAGGCCGACTTCTTCCTCGAGTTTTTGGATCTGCTGGGAGACTGCTGAGGGCGAGACCATGAGGATGTCTGCGGCGGCAACGATGCCGCCCTCACGTGCGACGGATAGCAGGAAAGGCAGGCGGCGAGGGTCGATGTCCACGCGAACTCCTTCGTTAAGTGAAACTGTAAGATAACTATAGAACCATTCAATTGTGCTTGACTAGCGGACGGTGCATCATATGACTCATGACGATCTTCTCTCTGGCAATCACGATCCTCGGATGGGTTGGCGCGGCCGCCTCCATCGCCGCCTACTACCTGGTCTCCTCCAAGCGCTTCGCCCCTGACTCGCTGCGCTACCACTCCCTGAATGTCTCCAGCTGCATCCTGCTGGCGATCGCCTGCGCCTCGACCGGCGCATGGCCGTCCTTCCTGACGAACGCCATCTTCATTGGCGTTGGCTGCACCATGATCTGGCGTGTGCGCGACCGCCTCGTGCGCCGCATCATGCAGGTCGTTCGCTTCTTCGACGTGCGCCGCTACCTGCCGCGCCGTGTGCGACTGGCGCGCGCCCGCTGACTCGACGTTGAATTGGGGGTAGTGAGGGGGTGGACCCAGGGCCCACCCCCTCACTGTGTCCATTGGAGCGTCTCCATCAGGCTGTATCCACCGGCGGATTAATTAAGGCGATCAGCGTTTCATGGTCAAGACTTTCTCAAGTGTTATCAAGGGAAAGTCTGTAAGTTGCACTTCACAGAAAAATTAGAAAATATCGATGGAAAACGCGCGATTTCAGGCGCACTATATCAGTACGACGCGGTGATAGATCCATCGCACGGTACTCAAAGAGGAGCACACCATGTCTCGTTTTGTCGAAGATATCCTTCGTCGCTTCGCCCATCACTTCAGGGTGCGTCAAGAGACCAATCCCCTGCAGTTCTCGATGGACCGCCCCATCTTCGGTAACCTCGTCGCCCGTTGATGGCGCGCCTGCGGGCGCATCACACAAGTGCCGGACACCCTCGGGTGCCCGGCACGATTGTGTCTGCGGTGCGTGTCAGCCGCGCAGATACTCCACGATGTGGGGCATGAGCGCGCGGAAGGCGATGCCGCGGTGGCTGATCGCGTTCTTCTGCTCGGCGCTCATTTGTGCGGTCGTGACCTCGAAGCCCTCGGGGACGAAGATTGGGTCGTAGCCGAATCCGCCTTCGCCGCGCGGGGTGCGCGTCAGGGTGCCGCGTACCTCGCCGCGCTTGACGAATTCGCGGCCATCGGGGGTGACGAGGACGGCTGCCGACACGAAGGCGGCGCCGCGGTGGCGGTCGGGCACGTCGGAGAGCTGATCAAGCAGAAGATGCAGGTTCGCTTCGTCGTTCCCGTGGGATCCGGACCAGCGTGCGGAGAAGATGCCGGGGGCTCCACCCAGCACGTCCACGGTGATTCCGGAGTCGTCCGCGATGGCCGCCAGGCCGGTGGCGCGAGCCAGGGCGCGGGCCTTGATCAGCGAATTTTCTTCGAAGGTCACTCCGTCTTCGACCGGGGAAGCCACGTCGAAATCGCTCATGCGTGCCACGCAGCCTGTCTCGAAGCCTTCCCACGCGGGGGCCAGGATGGCCTCGAGCTCGCTGACCTTGTGGGCGTTGGAGGTCGCGAAGACCAGACGCGCGCTCACGGGCGCACCTCGACGCGCTCCATGAGGGGCGCCTCGAGCGCGAGCTTTTGCGCGCGGGCGAGCTCGGCATTGCCCAGGGTCGCCAGGTCGAGGAGCTCGCCCAGCTCATCGCGGTTGAAGGGCGCGTGCTCGGCGGTGCCCTGCACCTCGATGAAGCGGCCGTCCCCGGTCTGCACGACGTTCATGTCGGTCTGCGCGCGTACGTCCTCGACGTAGGGCAGGTCCAGCATCGGGGTGCCGTCGATGACACCCACGGAGATCGCGGAGATCGAATCGGTGAGGACCTTCGCGGAGGGCTTGAGGATGCCCTGGTCCTTCGCCCAGGACACCGCGTCGGCCAGGGCCACGTAGGCGCCGGTGATGGCCGCGGTGCGGGTGCCGCCGTCGGCGCGCAGGACGTCGCAGTCCAGGACGATGGTGTTCTCGCCGA
>USPB01000083.1 GCA_900556405.1 uncultured Actinomyces sp. | reverse complement strand
ACGAGGGCATGCGCATCGACTTCGCCTACTGCTCGCCGGCCCTCGCTGCGCGCGTCAGCGGTGCGCAAATCGACCGCGACGAACGCAAGGGAAAGGGCGCCTCGGACCACGTGCCCGTCATCGTCGACGTCAACTAAGCGAGGCAACGAGGCCCGGGCATGCCCGCCGACACACGTCGAGGCCTGGGTGCGCGCCCAGGCCTCGTTCTGTATCAATCACGCATGCTCGCGCGCGAGGCTCAGCAGCTGCGAGTTAAGCGTCGACCAATTGTCGTGATGCCAGGGCCCGAAAGGCTCCGCGCCGACGAAGGCCGCACTGGCGTCGAGGTCACGGTCCGCCCACACGAAGGAGCCGGACTGCCCGAAGTGCCCGATCGTGCGCGGGGAGGCGTCGGGGGCAGTCCAGTGCGGCGACTTCTCGCCGCGAATTTCGAGGCCGAGGCCCCACGGGCAGGGAGTGAAGCGCCCGTAGCCGGGCACGACGCCGGCGAGCGTGGGGAACTGCGAGAGCCCCGCGAGGGCCGCCAAGGGGCCACTCACGAGCGTCGGACGGGCAAGCTCGGCGCCAAAGAGGCTGACATCTGCCGCACTCGCAACGCCGGCATGGGCGGGACTGCCGGGAATATCCGCCGTCGTCATGCCTAGCGGCTCGAAGACCGTGCGGCGCACCCACTCGCAGACGCCGACGCCGGTGGCCGCCTCGACCACCTCGCCGAGAATGTCGAAACCCTCGTTCGAGTAGATGCGGCGCTTCTCGGGCGCGGCAACGGGGCGCCGCCCCTCAAAGGGCAGGCCCGAGGCGTGGGCCAGGAGGTGGCGAACCGTCGCCCCCTCGGGACCCGCGGGATCGTCGAGGGAGATCAGGCCACGATCAACCGCGACCAGCACCGACCACGCGACGATCGGCTTCGTCACCGACGCAAGCGGGAACTCGCGATCAACGTCACCGTGCGAATAGACGACGTCGCCCCCGACACGAAGGACGAGGGCGACATCGAAAGACGGCAGTGTGCCGATCACGCGGTGGCCTCCGGGGCCGCAACCTCGGCGGCCGCAGTGGTCTTTTCGCTGATCTTACGCAGCGTGCGGGCGTAGACCTCAGCAACCTCCTCGGGCACCGAAGCACCGAGCTTGAGGACGTAGTGCGCCGGCAGGTGCAGAAGCTGCACACACACGGCCAGGAAGTCCGCGACGAACTCGCGAGCATCGATCGGCTCATCGTTGTAACGAGCCGAGACGACCGAGCCGTACCAGTAGCGGATGAGGATCTTCGCCAGGGTACGAGGCGTGGTACCGATGTCGGCACCCTCCTCCTCGACGAAGTTCTGGATCATCGCAGTGAGGGCTTCCTCCATCTGCTGCGTGCGGTACTTGTAGTGGGCGTGCGCCGGATGCGTCTCAGAAGAGGACTCGGCCCACAGGACACAGTCCAGAGCGATGGCCGCGTCAGCGCCGGGCTTCATGGCGAAGCGCATCTCTCCGACCGCCCAATCAACAAACGAGCCGGCGGTGATGCCACCCTCGTCGAAGCCACCTTCCGATTCTTCGTTAATGGTGACGTCGAAGAGAGCGTTCATCTCCTCGTGACGCTGGATCGCACTGCGCAGGATCGCTTCCTTTGAGGGGAAGTGATAGACGACGGCGGGGTGCGAAATACCGACTCGACGGCCGAGGTCGCGCAGAGAAAAGCCGTTGTAGCCTCGCTCTGCAATCAGAACCATCGCTGCCGAGAGGATGGATTCACGCGTCGCCTGTCCTACGGAGTAGGCGCCACGGGCCTTCCTCTGGGTTGTCATATCATCTCCTGCTGTTGCAGACGCCACATACCGCGCGTCCGAAATACACACTGGTAGTCAGTGTACCGCGCAATCTCAGGGTTTATCAACATTCATGACAAGCCCGTCGATGGAATCGTTGATGTCAACTGTCACATTCTGACCATCTTGAACGTCTCCACCGAGCAGCAGAACAGCCAGTCGATCACCGATCTCGCGCTGAATCAGGCGACGCAGCGGACGGGCACCGAATGCCGGGTCATAGCCCACGCGAGCGAGCCATCCGCGGGCCGGTTCGGTTACTGTCAAACCGATGCGACGCTCGCGGAGACGAGACTCCAGCGACGCAACCAGCAAATCGACGATCTCGCCCAGATTTTCGCGGGTAAGCGCGTCAAACATGACCGTCTCATCCAGCCTATTGAGGAACTCCGGACGGAACGCCGAGCGAACAACAGACATGACAGACTCCCGCTTTCCTTCGGGTGTCAAGTCAGGGTCCGACAGGAACTGCGAACCGAGGTTCGACGTGAGAATCAGGATGGTGTTACGGAAGTCCACCGTCCGCCCCTGCCCGTCCGTGAGACGTCCGTCATCCAACACCTGCAGAAGAATGTCGAAAATCTCAGGATCGGCCTTCTCAACTTCGTCCAAAAGGACGACAGAATACGGACGACGACGCACAGCCTCGGTCAACTGACCGCCCTGCTCGTAGCCCACGTACCCCGGAGGGGCACCGACGAGACGAGCAACCGAATGCTTCTCGGAGTACTCCGACATGTCAATGCGCACCATGGCGCGCTCGTCATCGAAGAGGAACTCCGCGAGTGCCTTAGCCAGCTCGGTCTTACCCACGCCCGTCGGGCCGAGGAACAGGAACGAACCGGTCGGACGGTTGGGGTCGGACAGACCAGCACGGGAGCGACGGACCGCATCCGATACTGCTCGCACGGCATCTTTCTGACCAATGAGGCGCTTTCCGAGCTCGTCCTCCATGTGCAGGAGCTTGTCGGTCTCAGTTTGCAGGAGCTTACCCGTCGGAATTCCGGTCCACGCTTCGATCACCTCGGCGATTTCTGCGGGGCCGACCTTCTCGGCGATCATCGGCTCTTCATCACCGCGAGCATCCTGAGCTTCAGCCTGAGCTTCCGCCTCGGCAATCTGGCGCTCGACCGCGGGGATCTCGCCGTTCTGGAGGCGGCCAGCCTCTTCCCAGCGCCCCTCGCGCACAGCCAGATCCAGCTGAGTGCGCAGCGTATCAAGCTGGACACGCAGGTCTCCGACGCGGTTGTGACCGGCCTTTTCGGCCTCCCAGCGGGCAGTGAGCGCACGCAGCGTCTCCTCGCGATCCGCAAGGTCGGCGCGCAGTTTGCTCAGGCGATCCTGGGTGGCCTCGTCGAGGCCCTCCGGATCGGACTCGGTCAGGTAGGACTCCTCCATGCGGAGGCGATCTACGCTACGGCGCAGCTCGTCGATCTCGACCGGCGAGGAGTCGAGCTCCATGCGCAGGCGAGACGCGGCCTCGTCGATCAGGTCGATGGCCTTGTCGGGCAGCTGTCGGCCCGTGATGTAGCGGTTCGACAGGGTGGCCGCGGCGACAAGAGCACCGTCGGAGATGGTCACCTTGTGGTGTGCCTCGTACTTCGGGGCGATGCCACGCAGGATGGCGACGGTGTCCTCGACCGAGGGCTCACCGACGAACACCTGCTGGAAGCGACGCTCCAGCGCGGGGTCCTTCTCGATGTTCTCGCGGTACTCGTCGAGCGTGGTCGCACCGACCATGCGCAGCTCACCGCGGGCGAGCATGGGCTTGAGCATGTTGCCCGCATCCATGGCGCCCTCGGAGCCGCCTCCCGCACCGACGACCGTGTGCAGCTCGTCGATGAAGGTGATGATCTGACCGTCGGAGCGCTGAATCTCAGCGAGGACGGCCTTCAGGCGCTCCTCGAACTCACCGCGATACTTCGCGCCGGCGACCATCGACGACACGTCGAGGGAGACGAGGCGCTTGTCGCGCAGGGATTCGGGGACATCGCCGGCGACGATGCGCTGGGCGAGGCCTTCGACGACGGCCGTCTTTCCGACGCCGGGCTCACCGATCAGAACAGGGTTGTTCTTGGTACGACGAGACAGGACCTGGATGACGCGACGAATCTCGTTATCTCGCCCGATGACCGGGTCGAGCTTGCCTTCGCGGGCAACCTCCGTGAGGTCGCGGCCGTACTTGGACAGGGCTTCGAAGGATCCCTCGGGGTCGGCCGAGGTAATCGGGTCGGGGCGCAGCTGCGCGAGAGCCTGCGCGAGAGCGTCGGCGCCAGCTCCGCCCTGGGTGAGGATTCGACCAGCCTCGGTCTGCGAGGCAGCCAGCGCGATGAGCAGGTGCTCGGTCGAGATGTACTGGTCACCGCCGGCCTCGGCGCGCTCGCCAGCGTCGCGAACGACCGCGAGCAGAGCGTTCGAGGGCTGAGCGCTCCCCGTGGACGCGCCCTGTGCGCTCGGGAGAGCCACGAGGGCGTTGCGGGTGCGAGCACCAATCGCGCGCACATCGGCACCAACAGCCTCGAGAAGAGACAGCGCAATACCTTCGCGCTGCTCAATCAGCGCTTCGAGCAGGTGGATGGGCTCCACCTGCGGGTTACCGGCCGCACCGGCGGCCGCTAGCGCAGAGGAGACGGCCTCCTGCGCCTTTGTTGTCATTTCACGTGCCATGAAATCACTCCTCCAAATGTTTTGTCTGGTGGCGCCGAGTCACTCAACGCCTTCTGACAGACATAACGAAGCCAAAGTTGAGTCTATTCCACTCAACTTCAAATTTCTGGAGGATGTGAGTCAGCTCTCCGGAAGCCAGGTGGGGCCACCAAAGCCGCGCTGATGCCCACCAGCTGGACCGGACCCCTCGTCCCCATCGAGGCCGTAACGCTCCTCGAGCGCACGGAACAGCTGCAGAGTCGTCGCGAGCGCACACATGACCTGCTGCACGAGCTGCGCATCCGTCGCGCCATACTCGTAATCAGCATTCACCTCGGCGACAACACGGTCACCCTCATCCTGGTCCGCAACGTACGCCTTCGGCCACAGGAACTCGCCATGCCAGGCCTGCAGGAAGTCGCGCAGATCCTCGCCGTATTCAATCGGGACAAGATTCTTCATAAACGCGACGATCGACAACACCTCGCGAGAGTCACCGAGGAAGCGGAAGCAGAACAGGTGCCCCTCCCACAAACCGCAGAGATCCCCGTCGTTATCGATACGCCAAGTCCACCCCTCAGAGTCAAATAGGAGGCCCAAGCGCTCCTGCGTGATGGGGCGAACCATATCAAAACGATTCGCTTCAAACTCCGAATTACCCGTGACAATTCCTTCCGGAGGTGCTGCTTTGCTACCTCCCCATTGTTCCATATCAGAGGCGGTATCGTCCGGCAGATCGTGGCGGCGAGGCGTCTCCTCACCGTCGGTTCCTCCGTCGGCATCCGCCCGCCATAGCCAGCCCATGATGTTCCCCTATTCGTGCCGATGTTCATTGACGCGCCACTGCGTCGCTACCGACGGGGCGAGAGCGCGCCGACCGCCCCCCACGATGGTCTGCACATGCATTGTCATTGGCGCCTCCTCCGCTCACCTCATCGTGTTACCAGCACGTGTCTTGGTGTCTTCACAGTAGCCTAGAAACCGCGAAAAACCAATGCCCCCAAGGCTTTTGCGCCGCCACCGAACGCCACCACTGCGACATCGCCACACCATCGTCGCAGCTCACCCGGGGGGCCTGAGGCAACTACTTTCAGTTTGTCTTCTTGATCACATTTACGATTAGCTCTTGCAGAACACAAAACTTTCTACTAAATAGGGCGATTTGCATTGGTTGACCCCGGAGAATCCTGCGAAATCCCGCGGGGCTCAGCACCAGGAACCGGCGGCATCGGAAAGGACGGTCCCGGTATTGCCGCCCCCGGACCGACCGAGGCGGTTGGGAATGCGAGCGGCAAGGTGGGCAGCGGCAAAGGCCTCGCCGTTTTGGCAACCAGCCAACGCAGCGCCCACTCCGCAGGACCACGAGAGGTTCCCCCGACCTCGGCGATCACACAACCGAAGCCAATCAGCGCCCAGACCCCCAGTGCAAGAAGCCCCGAAACCGCAACCCCCAGAACACGAACTCCGAACGCGCCAAGCACGCCAAACATAACAATAAAGAGCAGCGTCTGTGACAAGTAAGCGGTCATCGAACGGCGACCGATCGCACTCAGGAACGCGCACACCGAGCCGAGATTCTCACGCGGACCACCTCCCACGAGCGCGAGGAGCGCCAGCCACCCGCAGGCTCCCGCAACGCCGGAAGCGTGGAAGAGCGGATACGACCAGGACGCCGACCCGGCACATGCCCAGTCCAGCTGCATGAGCGCAAAGGGAAGACCCCCCAGGGCACCGATCCCCAGGCCCACAAGCGCGATGCCAACCAGGAGCGGCCCGCGCCCACGAGGATCCTGCAGCAGGCCCCAGCGCGCGACTCCCACCCCGATCATCACGCAGGGGACCACGAGCGCCGTCAGGACAGTCATCGGCGTCGCGATCAGCCAGGAGCCAACGGACACCAGCGGATATCCCGCATCCAGCCGTACGGGATCGTGGAACTCAAACACCATCGGCTCACGTCCCGCTATCGCCGCCATCGACCAAATCCCAAGCAGGCTCAAGGAGGCGATGAAGGCGCCGACCAGCACGCGCAGCCACGCGCGCCTCATAACGATAACCTCGGCGAAAATGACCGCCACGAGACCGTAGGCGCCAATAATGTCACCCGAGAAAAACACAGCGTGCACCAGGCCGAAGGCCAGCATCCACCAGCCACGGCGGCGAATCAGGCGCGCGGCCGCGCGGCGCGCACGACGCTCAACAGCGTCACGGACAATCTCCCGCTGGAGAGGATTCCACCCGGCGCTCAACTCGGGGGGAATCGCATCCATCGCGACGCGGCGCTCGCGCTCCATCGTGCGCGAGGCCATGATCGCCATACCAAAGCCGAACAGAATCGAAAACAACGGATACGCGCGACGATCCACGAACAGGGTTCGCACCAGGTACCACCACTGATCGGCGTCGTTCATGGCCGCCAGCGCCGCCTCGCCCGCGTGCGGTGCGTCCGGAAAATAGCGCAGCCAGAAGGGAACATTTGCCAGAGCAATGAGCGCAAGCATGAAGCCGCGCGCGACGTCGGGGGCAGGGAAACGCACCTGGCGTGCGCCCGTGAAAGACAGGGTGTGCATGGCATCCTTCCTCGTGGTGGTGTCGATGCAGCAAAGGGGCGAGGCCGGAGTTCCTCCGAGGCCTCGCCCCCTCACGCGCGACGGACGTCAGCCGATGGCCGACATCATCGCCTGCTGTTGAATCTCTCGGCGCCTGCCGTTGGCTTTCACGACGAGCACGATGCCGATGATCATGATGACCGTGCCGCCGACGCCGACGACCGTGGACCAGATCAACGCGCCACCAGTCGAGGAGACCAGGTCCTCACCGCTCACGGGCAGCCCCGTGATCGTCGCGTCATCGCCCAGGCCCGCACACCGGATCGTGTACGTGCCCTCCTCCAGGCCATCGCGGTAATAGACCTGCGAGCTTCCGTCCAGCTGCTTCATATCCCAGCCTTTGTTGCCATCTTTGATCAACATGCACTCAGTCGCTGCTTCGGAAAGAGACACCGTGTAGCTGCCATTGCTGCCGACCTCGACGGTTCCACCGTTGTGCACGACGGTTCCATTTGCCATGTTTTCGCCCAGGCTTGAGGCACCCTGGAACATGAGAACAAAAAAGACAATAGGAGCGACGATCAGCATCATGAGCACGCCGACGACGATCATAATCGTGCCGGGGGCTCGACTGGGCAATTTCATGGTGGGCATGACCGCGGGACCGCTGTAACCGGCACCCGGATAGGCGCCCTGGGCGGGCATCGCGCCGTTCACACCATCTTGTCCGTACTGCGGCCAGGGGGTGCCCTGCTCGCCGGAAGCTCCGTAAGGCGTGGGGTTCGACATGAGGAAATCCTTCCTAGGAATTCGTTTGTGCCAGCATAGCAACGCGAGGGCTCAGCGCGGGCGTTCTCGCAGCGCCATCAGGCCTCGTGAACGATGCGCAGACGCTCAGCGCGCAGCTGGGCGACGCCGGAGACCTCGAGGGGAGCGAGTGCGGACCCCGTGGCACGCTCGAGCAGCAGGTCCGCCAGCTCGGGATTACGGGCGAGGGCGGGTCCGTGCATGTAGGTCGCGATGATGGACCCCTGGACGGCGCCGTCGTAGCGCACCTCGGGTGGGGTCGTGCCGCGAGGCGTGCCGTTGCCAACGCCGGACAGCACGCGTCCCAGCGGGGCAGCGTCAGGGCCGAGGACAGTACCGCCCCCGTGGTTTTCGAAGCCGGTGAGCGTCTGGGTGAGGCCCTCGAGGACGGGCTCGCAGACGAGCTCACCGATGGCCCGGTGCCCCTGAGGCTCGGTCGTGATGTCGAGGACGCCCATGCCCGGCACGCGAGCGCCGCGCGCGTCCTCGTACCAGTGGCCGAGGACCTGCAGGGATGCGCAGATCGCCAGGAGCGGGCGCCGGGCATCGAGGGCGCGGGCGAGGCCCGAAGTGCGGCGGAACTTGTCAGCAGCGAGCGCCTGAGCGGTATCTTCGCCACCGCCAAGCGTGTAAATGTCGAGGCTGTCGGGGATCTCATCGGTCAGCCCCACGTGGACGACCTCGGCGTCGATGCCGCGCCTGCGGGCGCGCTCGGCGAGGATCA
>USPB01000082.1 GCA_900556405.1 uncultured Actinomyces sp. | reverse complement strand
ACCCCAACAGAAGCATTCAACAAACTCATTGCTACCACCCATTGACACCGCCAAGACTTGTGGAGAAGAGCTCTGCACCGCGCTTTTACAGACCCAAGCACAGGTAGACCACCGAGCGCTAAACATATTCGGTCACTTGTGAATGACGTACGACAATTCCGCAATAGAGTTGCGCACCACGATTACGCCCAAGACTACGATCTCCCGATGCTCATGTCACGCGTAAACGAACTTACCAAGCTAATATCGCCGCAATTTAGCGCATGGATAACAGAGAATTACCAAGAAACCTGGGATTCACAATGGCGTGGACGACCGATTACAAAGCAGGAGACCATAGTCGTCCCAAACAGCAGGGGCAACTGGGAGACCTACAAGAGGAAGTCCGCCTACATCTGCCCCGCCGGAAAATACTTCAGGGAGGAGATTAAGCACCTCGCGTTTTACGCGTCACGATGTATTCAACGCCAAGTTCCTCGCATAACACTAATAGTAGATTCAGTCACCTGGACACTAGAGCACGCAACTGAGCTAGAAGCATCAACTTCTCAAGACGATAAGAAAATAGCAGATCTCATCAAATGGACTTTGAGTGAAGAAGGTGAGCGCATACTCGGCTCCAATTTTCAAGGCAGCCGACAGATGAAGGTGGTACCCCTAACTTCGTATCGGGATGAACAGAATCCACAGCAGAAGGATGGGCACATCATTCTTCCACACGAAATCCCCCACAACGAGTCTGGCAGAGGGAGCGGTTTCGTCCGCCAACACAGGTACACTTCCCTTCACCGGCTCCAATCAGCTTCAACAACAGCAGACCTCTAGAGACCCTACGACGGCTCCCACCTACAGATAATTCCTCACGCCACCAGTACGACCTCCGCGGCACCCGTGGGCGGGCGGCCGGGCCTAGCTACGGCCGGAACAACAGCGCGAGGGCCGCTACACCCGTTATGGGCCGCTGCACCCGTTACGAGGCGCGACACCCGATCAGAAGGGGTGCACTGCCTACGGATCGGGTGCAGCGCACCAAATCACAAGAGCAACCGCGGAAACTGCGAGACGCGGGCCTGGCTGCGGTGCCTGTGGGCGGCGGCGGGGCCTGTGGGCGGCGGCGGGGCCTGGCCGGACAACGAGTCGACGCGCCCGCCCCAGGCACATTTCGCACATAATTTCCCGCGGTCACTTTTGGAGATAGCCCGAAAACGTTGCAATCCCAACGACATGAATTCAATGTTTGAAGTACTCGCAGGGGAATTACGTGCGAAATTGATGGGAGAGCAGCCCGTGAGGCAACGCGCCGAGCAAAGCTCGCAGCGCGGACGGCTCGCGGGCCGCCGCCCACGGGCGCGTCAAGCAGCCCGGCCCGACAAACAACGCGAAGCCGCCCGACCCCATCAGGATCAGGCGGCACGCACGTCAGGCGACAGCTGTCAGAAATCGCCGATCAGCCAACACTCCACGTCGCGCCGTCGCGGCCGTCCGCGACGGTGATGCCGGCGGCAGCCAGGCGGTCGCGTAGCTCGTCGGCGCGCGCCCAGTCCTTGGCGGCGCGGGCATCGGCCCGCTCAGCGAGCACGGCCTGGACCAGCGCGTCCAGCGCCGAGTGCTCGGCGGCAGCCGCGCCAGAGGCACCAGCGCCGATACCGGCCTGTCCGCGCCACTGCTCGGAGGCCGGATCAAGCCCCAGCACATCCAGCATGGAGCGAACGAGCACCTGCTCGCGGTACACGCCAGAAACGTCACCGGCAGCAAGCGCGGCGTTGCCGGCCTTGAGGTGCTCGTGCAGGACGGCGAGCGCACCGGCGACGTTGAGGTCGTCGTCCATGGCGGCGACGAAGGCCTCGGGCAGGTCGGCGGGCGCCAAGGCGATCTCGGAGGCCGGGGCCTCGCCGGAAGCCTCGATGGCGCGGGCCACGAAGGTGGAGAACTTCTCCCAGGCGGCGTGCGCGGCGGGCAGAGTCTCGGGGCCCCATTCGATGGCGGAGCGGTGGTGGACGGTGGACAGGGCCCAGCGCACGGCGACGGCCGGGTATTCCTCGGTGAGCGCCCCGATCGACAGGACGTTGCCCAGCGACTTGGACATCTTTTCGCCCTTGGTGGTCACCCACGCGTTGTGGACCCACAGGCGCGCGAAGGGCCAGCCTGCGCCGTGGGACTGGGCCTGCTCGTTCTCGTGGTGCGGGAATCGCAGGTCGATGCCGCCGCCGTGGATGTCGAATTCGTCGCCGAGGTAGCGCCGCGACATGGCGGAGCATTCGAGGTGCCAGCCGGGTCGGCCGCGTCCCCAGGGGCTGTCCCACGAGGCAGTGGCTGGCTCAGACGGCTTACTGGCCTTCCAGAGGGCGAAGTCGCGCGGGTCGCGCTTGCCGGCTTCGACGGCCTCGTCGATTTGGGCGTCGTCCTCGGTGGTGCGCATGTCGGCCAGGCGCTGGCGGGTGAGCGAGCCGTAGTCGGGCTGGGAGTGGACGTCGAAGTAGACGTTGCCGCGCCCATCCGAATAGGCATGTCCCGCGTCGATGAGGCGCTGGACGAGGTCAATTTGGTCGGGGATGTGGCCGGTGGCGCGCGGCTCGTACGTGGGAGCCTCAACGCCGAGGGTCTCGTACGCCTGCGTGAATTCGCGCTCGAAGCGGTAGGCCCAGGCCCACCAGTCCCAGCCGGCTTCGGCCGACTTGTTGAGGATCTTGTCGTCGATGTCGGTGACGTTGCGCACGTAGGTGACCTCGTAGCCGCTGCGGCGCAGCCAGCGGATCAGCGTGTCGAAGGAGACGGCGGCGCGCAGGTGGCCGACGTGCGGGGATCCCTGCACGGTGGCGCCACACAGGTAGATGCCGACCTTGCCGGGGGTGACCGGGTTCAGGGGCTGGATGCGGGCGCTCTTGGAGTCGTACAGGTGCAGCATGGCACCAATCCTACCTGGCGGGGCGAGGGGGTGAAGGAAACGGGCGCTCTCCGGGAGTATGTAACGAGGCCCGGGCCCCAACGGGCGAAACGGAGCGGTTTCGCGGGTGGGGGCTCGGGCCTCGTCGAGTGAAAGAAACCTCAGGCGCCGGGGCGCACGCGCTCGGCGATGAGGGCCTTGAGGTCCTCGGCGGAGTTGGCGAGCGGCGTGACGCGCTCTTCGCGCCCTTCGATGCCTGCGAAGCGCTCAGGCACGGGCGGGAGGTGGCCGGTGGCCTCGAGGATCGTGTCGGCGAACTTGACGGGCAGCGCGGTCTCCATGACGACGAGCGGGCCCTCGACCTGGGGGCGCACAGCGCGGGCGACGTGCACGCCGTCGGCCGTGTGCGGGTCGAGGAGGTAGCCGCTCTCCTTCTCCGTGCGCGCGATCTCGGCGAGGCGGTCGGCGTGCGTGGAGGTGCCGGAGATGAAGCCGTAGGTCTCGCGCAGGGAGGCAAACTCGGGCGTGCCGGACAGGTCGAAGTAGCCGTCGCGGGCCAGGGCCTCGTCAAAGAGGGCGCGGGTGGCGTCCCCGTCGCGGCCGAGCAGGTCGAAGATGAAGCGCTCGAAGTTCGAGGCCTTGGAGATGTCCATGGACGGGCTGGAGGTGGCCAGCGTGTCCGCGGAGGAGCGGGGGCGGTAGACGCCGGTGCGGAAGAACTCGTCGAGGACGTCGTTTTCGTTCGTGGCGACGACGAGGGTGCCCAGCGGCACGCCCATCTGGCGGGCGATGTGGGCGGCGCACACGTTGCCGAAGTTACCCGACGGCACGACGACGCTGACCTTCGACGAGGCGTCGGCCCCTTCCTCGGTGACGCGCAGCCAGGTGGCCACGTAGTAGCAGACCTGGGCGAGCAGGCGCGCCCAGTTGATGGAGTTGACGGCGCCCACGTGCCAGGTGGCCTTGAAGTCGGCGTCCATGTTGACGGCCTTGACGAGGTCCTGGCAGTCGTCGAAGACGCCGTCGACGGCGACGTTGACGATGTTCTCGTCGAGGAGGGAGAACATTTGAGCTCGCTGGAAGGCGGTCATGCGGCCGGCGGGCGTGAGCATGACGACGGAGAGGCCACGTCGGCCGCGCAGCGCGTATTCGGCGGAGGAGCCGGTGTCGCCGGAGGTGGCGCCGACGATGGTCAGCCAGTCGCCGCGGCGGGTGAGCTCGTATTCGAAGAGCTCGCCCAGGAGCTGCATCGCCATGTCCTTGAAGGCGGCCGTGGGGCCGTTGGAGAGGTGAGCGAGGTGCAGGTCGGTGCCCTCCAGGGCGTCGACGGGGACGATCTGGGGGTCGGAGAAAGCGGGGGTGCGGTAGGCGCGGGCCGTGATCGCACTCAGGTCGTCGGCACCGATGTCGTCGACGAAGAGGGAGATGATGCCGGCGGCCATGGCCGCGTAGCCGTCCTCGCGCAGGACGATGCGCAGCTCGTCCAGGTCGGACTGCGACAGCGTCGGGTATTCCTCGGGCAGGTAGAGGCCGCCGTCGGGGGCGAGGCCTTCCAGGAGGATGTCACTGAAGGAACGGGTGGGCGTGTTGGGGCCGCGTCGGGTGGAAATGTAGCGCACGGGTCGATCCTATCGGAGAGGGGGCGTGGCCTGCGAGGGCGCCCGTTCCTCGTCACATGCGTGGGACGAGGCCGGGGCATGGGATCGGGGGAGGCTCCCCCGGGGCGTGTGGTAGAAACGTGGTGTGAGCTTCAACGATTCCCAGTGGCCAGCCCCGACAGACTCCGACGCGTCGGCCGCTTCGATATCGCAGCCGATCACGCACGCGAAATCTTTGTTTGCCCCGCCGAACGCGTTCCGCGCCCCCGCGCCCGGGACTGTTCCCGCACCGGCCCCCGCGTCGCACGGCAAGAAGCTGCGCTGGTGGCACGTTGCGCTGATCGCCTTGCTGACGGTCGTCGCGATGGTTGCCGGCGTCATGTTTTTCGCGACCAAGGCGCCCCGGGTTGCTCCGAGTCCGCGCGGGCAGGGCTACACGGGGTCGGGAACCCTGACGGGCACTCTGGCGAGTTCGTGGGCCAGCGGCGTGGACGTGGCCTGGACCCTGGACGAGTTTTCCGCTTACGTCGACGACTACGACGCTCCGTCTCTGCTCGTGGAGGGCACGACCCTGTACGTGGCCGCCAGGAGCGACAGTGAGGGCCATGCTGTCGCCGCCGCATACGACATCTCGGGCGCGAAGCCCGAGAAGCTGTGGCTGAAGGAGAGCTCGGACGCAACGGTGACGAAGCGGAGCGACGCGCAGACGCTCGCTTCCGCCGGAGATTCGCTCGCCTACAACGACGTTGTGATCGATAAGAAGACCGGGGCGATCGCTCAGGCCCCGTGGCCGGGCGATGTTCCCATGGCCGCCGCCGATGACATCCTGGTGACCTGTTCCGGCATGGAGACATGCGCCGGCTGGAAGCAGGAGTCCGGTTCCTGGAAACAGCAGTGGAAGAGCATCACGTCTCGACAGGGGCGCGACCTCACTCTGGTGGCGCCCAACAAGACGCGGATGATGGGCAGCGGGGAGGACGCCTCGTTCCTGCTGTCCGCCGAGGATGGTTTCGCGCCCCAGATCATTAGTATCCACACCGGCACGGTCACCACCCTCGGGGGCGATGCTCCGGCAAAGAAGTTTGAGAGCCGCGGCTTCCTCATCGCCTCCGACGGCTACATCAACGTCAGCGACTACGACAAGGCCGACGTCTACGACATGACGGGCACGCTCGTCGAGACCATCGATTACGAGCGGATGTGGGCGATCCCCACGAGCGACGGCCCCGCGCCGAGCCTCGATCAGCTCCGCTCGTACCTGAAGGACTCGAAGGCCCCGTGGGCGACGGGAACGATCGAGATGACCGGCTCGAAGTGCACCACGGCGACCCTCATCCTGTCCTCGGATGCCATGCCCCGCTCGGCGTACGGCGTCAAGGACGTGTCCATCAGCGACTCGGAGCCCTGCCTCTTCTCGCCGCTCGACGTGCGAGCCAGCGCCGATGGGGCTGCGCTGTTCATCAGCGAGGCCGACTCTCCGTCCAACCAGCGCGTCTACTTCGCGAACACCAACACGAAGGAGGCACACACCTCGAAGGATCTCAACGGGGCTCATAGCCTCACGTGGGCCTACGATGACCTGGTGATCGGCATGACGAAGCAGGGGGTTGTCGCCTTCACCCCGGCCTCGGCCTAAATGAGGACTCATGAGTAACGATTCTTCTCGCTGGGCTCCCCCGGACGCGGATTCCACCCCCGCACCCGGGAGCGAGCCGAAGACGCAGAGCGCCACCGAGCAGCCCGCAGACCGCGCAGCTTCGACCGGTGCCTCACCAGCCCCCGCGAGCGCACCCCGGAAAGGCGCTCGCCCTCCGCGCACGCGCACCAACCCCGAGCGTATCGCGGGCCATCAGGCATACATACGACTGCAGAGGAAGAAAGCAGCACTCATCGTCGCCGCGATCCTCGCGGTCATCGCTCTCCTTTTCGCGCTACCGCGTTTCATCACAGCGATTCCACAGCCCACCGCAAAGCCGGTAGCCTCCCAGGGCTACAAGGGTTCGGCCACGAACACGAACGTTCTCTCGTCGGACTGGGCTGCGGGCGTGAGCGTCGCCTGGACCCTTCCTGAACCTCGCACCGGCATTGACAAGCCATCCGAAACCACCCTGTTTGCCGACGGCACGACACTCTACATGGTCTCCCGGGACCATCATTCCTATTCCATCTCTCTTGCAGCCATCGACGTCTCTTCCTCCGAGCCCGCCGTGCTGTGGACATCCAACGACGGGTCCATGCAGATCCCATACTCGGGGACAGATTTCTCCATCGTCTCCGTCGGCGAGTGGCTGGCCGTCGAAAATATCCTGATCTCGAAATCAACTGGCATTCAGACACAGGCGCCGTGGGAGGACGGCCATCCGATCACCATGGTCGACGACATCCTGGTGACCTGTTCCGGCATGGAAACCTGCGCCGGGTGGAAGCAGGAATCCGGTTCCTGGACACAGCAGTGGCAGAGCATTACGGGAAAACAGTCCCGTAACTCCTCCCTCTCACGATGGGACGGGCCGCGCACGATTGGGACCGGAGAGGAGGCTTCCGCCTTAGTTCCCGTCGATGACTACAGGAACCCACAGATCGTCAACGTACACACGGGTGTTGTGACGACCTTTGGACAAGAGGGGCGTTTAGCTAATGCCCGCTCCTATTCCTACGACGCTCTGTATCCAGCCGCCGATGGCCTCATCGTGCGTAAGAACGCCACGTTGCTCGAAAAATTCGACATGTCCGGCAATTCCCTGGGCACTTTTGGGCGGAGCCTTAAGTACATTATCCCCGCAGAAGATGGCCGCATGCCGACTCTGAGTGAGTGGGATGCTTTCTTCGACTCGGGCAGGACACCATGGACGACGGGCATGCTGGAGGCGACCGGCGACAGGTGCCAAACCCTCACGGTGCAGACCTCGGGAGGCGTTGCGAAATACTCCGCGGAGGGGTTGGTGGGGGTTTCTTCCAGCACCCGTCCACCCTGTTCTTTCTCCCCCACGCATGCGCGTGCGAGCGCCGACGGAACCGCTGCCTTCATTCTGAACATCGGATACAAGGAACAGACCGTCTATTTCTTCGACATGGCGAACAACAAGGTGTACACCTCGACCGAGTTGACGGCGGCGCAGAATCTCACGTGGGTCTACGACGACCTGCTGGTCGGGGTGACGGACGAGGGCCTCATCGCCTTCACGCCGACTTCCTCGTGACGCTACCCTGGTTTCATGACTGATCTGCCTTTCCGCATCGGCCAAGCGGTCGACGTCCACGCGTTCGCCGCACCCGACTCACCGCGTCCCCTGATGGTCGCGTGCCTGGAGTGGCCGGGCGAGCGCCCTCTCGAGGGTCATTCGGACGCGGACGTGGCCGCGCACGCACTGTGCGACGCGATGCTGCTGGCGACGGGGCTCGGCGAGCTCGGCACGGTGTTCGGCGTGGATCGCCCGGAGTGGGCGGGTGCCTCAGGGCGCGCGCTCCTGCAGGAGGTTCGCCGCATGACCGCCGAGGCCGGGTGGGTGCTCGGCAACGCGACCGTTCAGGTCGTGGGGAACCGGCCTCGTATGGCCGCGCGACTGCCCGAGGCCTGCGCGACCATGAGCGAGATCGCCGGGGGCACGGTCACCGTGTCGGCGACGACCTCGGATCACCTGGGATTTACGGGCCGAGGCGAGGGCGTGGCCGCGCTGGCCAGCGCCCTCATGGTGCGCGCCGAAGGGTAGCCCGCGAGCGCCGCCGCGCGCGCAGCGTGGTAGAAACGTCTCATGAGCAACGACGACCTCCGCCACACGTCCGACGACGACGCACGTGTCCGTCCCTCCGACGCGTGGGATGACATGTCACAGGTCGATATTCCTGATCTCCCGGACTTTGGGGATCTTCCAGGGGTCGCGGATCTACCCGAACTTCCGCCGCTGCCAGAGTTGGAAGCGTTGCAGGAGCTGACGATGCCCGAGGTAGCGGTGCCAGAGGTGGTGATGCCGGACCTCGACGAGTTCCTCACCGTTACGCCGCCCGCACCGGCCGACGTCCCTCAGCCAGACGCAGCCCCCGCGGCGGGAGCTACAGCAGCCCAGACGAGCAGCGCCTCCCACAAAGCCGCCACGGCCTCGTCGCAAAAACGGTCCAGAAGCAAGCAGGAATCGCGTCCGACCGCCGCCACGGCCTCGCCGAGGAAGAGGACCACAGGCAAGCAAGCACCGAGGCCAAGCTCCACCA
>USPB01000081.1 GCA_900556405.1 uncultured Actinomyces sp. | reverse complement strand
CCGTTCGTTGTCTGGACGTGTAGACGATCGTGGTTGAACAGTATCTATCGTACGCCAAAATCGTTGTTAGAGCGGGGAATCGGCGGTGGGTTACCTAACATAAACCCTACCAGCTGGTTAGACAGGGGTTCCCGAAATGACGGGGAATATCGGGGAAACCGACCGTGACACCAATAAAAGTGCCAACCACATTGCAGACACCTTTTTCAAGTTTTTCAGTGATATTCCAACAAAGCACCCGTCAAATAGCCAGAGCCCTCCAAAGTCGGGGCGAACGTCTTCCAAAACCAGGAAAAACCACCCCGGAGGGCGCTCTGACCATTGGGACAGAAATTATTTGTCAGCCGACAGTCTCAAATTTTGAGATCTATCGCTCATGCGGGGACCTACTCGGCGAGGACATCCTCAATATCTTCCCAGAGCACGTCCGGCGACGACGGCGCAACAGCCGCCCAGAATTCGCCATCCTTATCCGCCAGCAAGGGCACCTCGTCGGGGTACAGCTCGGCGAACTCCACGCCCGCCAGTACCTCGCAGACCTCCTCGCTGGTGGCGAGCAAACGCCAGCTCTCGCCCGACAGACTCGGGTACGACGTCGCATCGCCGACCCGCACGCCAAGCACCACCCACGCCTCATCCGCGACGTCCGCCCAGAAGGTACCCGTCGCCTCGTCGACCTCGGCATCGATCACCTCGGCGATCTCGCGAGCAACCCTCGGCACCTGCAGGAGGATCTGTGGGACGTCGCCCCGTTCCAGGGCAGTGAAGATCACCTCGGGCACCGCCGTCGGCACAATCCCCTCGCCCGACGGCTCTCCCAAGGCGCTGAGCTCGAGGAACGTCTCCCTCAGCTGCGCAACATCGATCGCCCACACCGACAGCATGTCTTCCTCGCCGCCGTACATACCTTCATCGTCACACCGCGACACGACGACGGAGCGCGGGCCGACGAAGAAGGTGACGAGGCGACATCCGGCCGGAGCGACGACCCAGGCGGTGAGCACCTTCGTCGCCTGCGCGAACCCATCGAGGACCGCGGCGAGGTGCGGGACAGGAGTATCGCCGACGACGAGGCCTTGGCCGCGCAGCACCTCAACGAAAGGATGCGCGGGGTCGGCGAGGAACCCATCGGCGTATGAGCGCAGCGCGTCGCACTCCAGCTCGCTCATATCGAAGACGACGCCGTCCTCCGTCTCGCATGCATTGATCATGATTTCTCCTGTGTACTCGAACGGGCGCCGACGCGGCGCCGAAACCAGGACAACGGTACGGCACACCGACCGCCAGCGCGAGCGCCGACCGCGACCGCCCCCGACGCGGGAGGCTACACTGGTGGCGACTAGGAGGATTCACCGATGAACACCCCGCCACCCGCAGGCCCCGCCCCGGCCTCGTCCCCGATTCCGACCCTCACCCTCCCGACAGGTTCGCCCATCCCCGTGCTCGGTTTCGGCACCTACAAGGTCGCACCCGAGGACGCGTACGACGCTGTGAGCCGCGCCCTCGAGGTCGGGTACCGTCACATCGACACCGCCCAGATGTACGGCAACGAGGCCGAGGTCGGGGCGGCGCTCGAGGCCTCGGGAATCGCGCGCGAAGACCTGTTCGTCACCACGAAGGTCGACAACTCCAACCACGAACCCGAGAAGGCGGCCACCTCGATCGAGCGCTCCCTCGAGGACCTGCGCACCGACTACGTCGACCTCCTCCTCGTGCACTGGCCGCTGCCCACCCTCTACGGGGGCGACGTCGCCCTGCCCTGGCCCGCCCTCGAAGACGCTTTTGTTGCCGGCCGCGCGCGGGCGATCGGCCTGTCCAACTATGAGCGCGAGCACGTCGAGGCCGTCCGAGACGTCGCCACGGTCGCCCCGCACGTCCTCCAGGTCGAAGCCCACCCCTTCCTGCCCAACGCCGCCCTGCGCGCCTACGCGCAGGGGCTCGGCATGGTGTTCGAGGCCTGGTCCCCCCTCGCGCGCGGACGCGCCGTCACCGAGGCGACGCTCATCGAAATCGGAACCCAGCTCGGCGTGAGCCCCGCCCAGGTCGCCCTGCGCTGGGCCCTCGACCGCGGTCACGTCGTCTTCCCCAAGACACTGAGCCCAGCGCGCATGGCCACCAACTTCGATCTCTTCTCTTTCTCGCTGAGCCCCGAACAGAGCGCGCGCATCGACGCGCTGGACGAGGGCGAAGCCGGGCGCACGGGATCACATCCGGCCACAATGGACCGACTCTGAGGGCGGGTACGATACAGGTATGGCTTCCAAGCTCACGCGCGCCGACCGCGCCATCGTCCGACTGGCCGACGGCACCGTCAAACAGCAAAACCTGCTCACGGGCACCGAGGTGTGGACCGTTCCGGGCCGCGGCAACCGGCCCCTGACCGCCCCGCACGCGGACCACAACCCCATCGACCACGAGGCCGACGGGCACCACTGCGCGTTCTGCTCGGGACGCTACCTCGAAACCCCTCCCGAAAAGTCGCGCCTCGTGCGCCACGAGGACGGGACCTGGGAACAGCTGGACGCCCTGGGTGCCGACCAGCTGACCGACACGGTCGCGCAGTTCCGACGCATCCCAAACCTGTTCGAGATCGTCTCCTACAACTACTGGCACCTCAACCACGGCCACGTCCCCTCCGAGGCGGACCGCCGCCGGATGGCCCACTACCTGGCCTCGGACGCGGGATACGAGCACGTCATGAACGTCGTGCGCGCCCGCATGCTGGCCTCGGGCATGAGCGAGGGCGAGTTCGCCGCCACCAGCGAAACCGCGCGCCTACAGGCCGCCAACGGCTTTTTCTCCGGCGGCCACGACCTCATCATCGGCAGGCGCCACTACGTCGACGGGGCCACCGAGGCCCACCAGCTGGCCGGGTCGGGCACCCTCACCCCCGAGGAGCACGCGCAGTACACGGCCTACACGGCCCGCTCGATGCGCGACCTGTACGACCTCGACCCCGCCGTGCGCTACGTCGCCACCTTCCAGAACTGGCTGCGCCCCGCCGGTGCCTCCTTCGACCACCTCCACAAGCAGCTCGTCGCCATCGACGACCTGGCCGTGCAAACCGAGGCCGAGCTGGAACGCCTGCGTGCCCAGCCCGACATCTACGACCAGATCTTCACGGTCGCGGCCACGCGCAAGCTCCTCATCGCCCAGAACGAGCACGCCGTCGCCCTGGCCGGTTTCGGGCACCGCTTCCCCGGCATCGCGATCTGGCCCCTCGGACGGGCCGCCAACCCGTGGGAGGTCAGCCCCGAGGCCATGCGAGGCATCTCCGACATCCTCCACGCCGCGCACGCCGCAACCGGCGTCGAGGTGCCCGCGAACGAAGAGTGGTACCACCGCCCGCCCACCGTCTCCACCCCCATGCGCTGGCGCATCCTGCTCAAGTGGCGCATCTCGACCCTCGCTGGCTTCGAGGGCGGCACACGCATCTACCTCAACACGATCGACCCGTGGAAGGTCGTCGAGCGCACCGTGCCGCGCCTCCTCGAGCTGCGCGAAGCGGGCCTGATTGCCCCCATGCGCATCGGGGAGGAATGCAAAGTCAGCCCCGCAATGCTGCGAGGCTGACTCAACTCGTGGGGGCGCGGCGGGGCTACTCCTCGTCGCCCGGATCGCCGTCGCCCGTCTCATCCGAGGGCGCCTGATCCTGCCCTGCGTTGGACGTGCCCGGATCGGTTCCCGCGTCGGCGGCAGGAGTCTGCGAGGGGGTGGGTGCAGGCGCTGCCAGCGCCGAGGACCACGTGGCCAGCCAAGCATCAAGCGCATCCAGTGAACCCACCGTCTCATCAGCGACGACCGCCTCGCCCGTGATACCCATGAGCCAACCGGCCTTCGTGTCGGCCGCGAGCGCACCATCAATCGGATACGCAGCACCCGTCGTCGCCAACGAACGCTGAGCGCTCTCCCCCTGCAGCCAAGCAATCAGCGACTCCGCGCCATCAGAAGCCGACGAGCCCGTCGCCGCCGCGTACATGATGCGGGCAATGCACGTCGACGAAATCGGCGTCCCGTAAGAGTCCGCGCCCGTGTTCGTCGCGGCCGCGGCAGCCAGCGAGCGCGGCGCCACAACCAGCGGATACGCGCCCGACGTTCCCGCCGAGGCACCCACGACCTCGGACAGGTACCCATCGGACACGTGCGCGCCAGCGGTCCACGCGCCCACCGTCGCTCCCAGCGACGGATCCACGCGCGGGTTCAGAGACCGCGCGAACGACCCCAAGCCCTCGCCCGTCTGCGCGGCCGCCTCCTGCACGAACGCGCGACCCACCGACGACGAGGCCGGGTCCGGGACCGCGAGCAGCGCGCGGATACGCGGCGACGTCAGATCACCGAACGAGGTCGGCAGCGGACGCCCATTCGCGCTGATCCACGACTTGTCGGCGATCACGCACACGTCATCGCGGCCGTAGGCGACCGCACCAGCCGCACCCTCGACCGCCGTACCCGACAGCGTCACCGTATCCTGAGGCGCCACGGCCGCAATCGCACCCGACGCGCTCGCCTGCAGCGCATCCGCGCCATCAAGCCCCAGGGCAACATCCGCGTTCGTCTCCGCCAGCTCACCCACGCCGTCCACCGGCACAGCCGCCACCGTAAAACCGGTCGCCTTCGTAAACTCCTGAGCCGTCTCCATCGGCAGCTGCGCGCCACCCACGAGAGCGACCGTCACCGTGCCCGAACCGCTACGCGGGGTCGGCGCATCAATCGTGCCGTGCCCCGCCGCGCTCGACGACGCGCGCGCACTCTGGCCAGGCACAATCGGCGACGCAAACGGATCCCGAGGCGCACTCGAAGACACGGACGGCGAACAAGCCGCCACCGTCGTCGCCGCAACAGCGAGGGCCGACAGCGCAAAAACAGAGCGGGCGCGAGCCATGAGGAATCCTTCTGACGGGGACACTACCGTTCAAGCATAGGGCAGCACGCCCGTGGCCCTCGCGCAAGAGCCCCGCGTGGGGCATCATGGAAGCGCGCGCACGCGCGAAGGGACAACCACCCCCACGCCAGGAGGCAACCATGGACTCAGCCACCATCGAAAAGGTCGCCACGACCGTCGTCATCGCCGGAGCGGCCTTCGCCGCCTCCAAGCTCTTCGAAGCCGGCTGGAAGATCGCAACCGGCCGACCGATTCCCGCCGAGGACGCCGACGACGTCACCATGGCCTCGCTGGTCCTCTTCGCAGCCTCCTCCGCCGCCATCGCGGCCGTCGCCCAGCGCTACGCCTACAAGGGCTCCCAAAAGTGGCTCGCCCCCAAGCTCGAAGCGCGCTTCGGCCTTCCCCAGCTCGAGGCCTGAGCCCCACACACCGAGGCCCCTGCGTCGTCCCCTGCCCTGTTGCTCACACGAGCGGCAGGAAGGGCCCCAGGTCCGTGCGCTCACCCGAAGCGCTCACCGCGGCCCCCGCCACGGCCTCGTCCCACGTGAGGAGCCCGCACGCGAGCGAGAGCCACGTGCGCGGATCAGTCTCCACGACGGCGGGCGGAGTGCCACGCCGGTGAGTCGTCCCCGGCAGGATCTGCACCGCGCCCGCGGGAGGCACACGCACCTCGACCGCACGACCCGGATGCAAGATGCCAAGCTCCTCGAGAGTGAAGCGGACCGCCGTCAACACGACCGCACGCGACGGCTCCTCGCCGCGCTCCACCGCGTCCCGCCACGAGCGCAGCGCCACCATTCCCTCACCCGGGTCAATCCGTCGTCTCGCCATACCCCGATTCTACGCGGCGCGACCACGCCCGCCCCGGGCGTGCAATCCGACCACTTTGTCAGGCACAATGGTTGTGTCCAACTTCCAACGAGAGGCCCCACGTGAGTGACACCGCTTCCCTGATCACACTGCGTTCGATCCTCGACCTCGAGATCGCGCGCAGCTACCAGTGGGACGCTGCCACCATCATCGCCATCTCCGGCGTCGACCGCGCCGGAGACCTCACCACCCGCATCGTCGAAGTTCCCGGCTCACTCTCAGACATCGCCGCCGAAGGCTTCTCGCCCCACTCCGCCGCCGGACACGCCCTCTCCCACGAACTCCACGACGCCATCCAACGCCGCGTACGCCTGTGGATCGCCGACATCCCCACACGCGACCTCCCCAGGCTGCGCGACGCCCTCGGCGCCGACATCATCCACGAGGCCGGAGTGGCGCGCGACGGCTACACGCCCGTCGCCATGTCCCCCCTCGAACTCCTCGAACACTGGGCATCCGGCAGCGACGAACAGCGCGAGTTCATGCGCGTCGCCATGGCCGGACTCGACACGCTGACGACCTCCTCGCACGCGACGCACGCCTCGCGAGCCGTCGGCGCCTCCATCATCGAACGCGCCGGCTTCCTCAAGCTGTGCCGCAACCCCAAATTCATCGCCTACGTCGTCGTCCTCGTCTACTCCATGGCCCGCGCCGTCCCCGTCATGTACGTGCCGCACTTCCGGGGCGACTGGCGCATCCTGTGGGCCATCGACATGATCACCGCCATCCCCTACACGTGGGGGCTCATCGAAATGGTCGCCGGACAAAAACTCTGGCACCGCATCGTCGGCGCGGCCACTGCGGCCGTCACCTTCCTTGCCCCCTACGTGTACTTCCTCATGTACGGGCGCCACGCTCCCCCGGGCGTCTGGACCGCCATCGCCTGCATCTTCTTCGGCGGGATCTTCCTCGAAGTCTTCCGCTACCGGCGCGACCGCGCCGTCAAGAAGGGCCTCGCGGAGTAGGGCACAGTTGATGCGCTGTCGGCAGCAAGCAGTAACCGCGCCGCTTGGCTGCCTGCTGTTTGCTGCTTCCTGCTTGCGTTGGCGGGCCTGCTTGCGTTGGCTGGGCTGCTTGCGTTGGCTGGGCTGCTTGCGTGCACTCGGACAGCGCAACCAGGCCCGCCCGCCACACCGTCGGCGCATCATCCGGATAGGTTGCGCGCACGCGGATAGGTTATGCACATCCGGATAGGTTATTAAGCTATCCGGATGTTCGTTACCTATCCAGATGTTCGTTACCTATCCGGATGCGCAGCACCTGACAGTCGCCCGCCCGCTGCTCGCGCCGCTGGCCCGCCCACAAGACCGCCAGCACCCCCCCACCGTCGGCACCCAAGGCCCGCGACCAACGGGCACAGCAGTTTCGCACGTAATTCCCCTGAGGATATTTCAGGTTTTGAAATCAGATCGTTGATATTCCGCGGTATTTGAGCTATCAGCAAATGAGGTCCTGGAGGAATTACGTGCGACTCGTGAGAGCGCGGAGGACGCGGCGTCCCGCAGTTTCGCATGCAATTCCCCTCGAGATATTTCAACATGTGAATTCACACCGTTGGAAGTGCAACGTTTTCAGACATTATTGAACTTTCACTCAAATGAATTGCATGCGACATTTTGGAAACAGGTGACGGCAGACACTACGAGTTCGCCGCGCACTCCCAGCAACCGCCAGGCCCTCGAACGCTCACCACACCGGCAGTGTGGCCTCCTCATAGCGCGCGTTCACAACACAGGCTGCCCCCGCCTCGTCCATTCGCACGCTTCAACCACCCCACGACAGCACTGTCACCACACGACCAGCCCCGGCCTCGTCGCCATGGCGGCGACAACCCCGCCTGCACGACAACGGATCCACCAACAACAAACGTCCCCCGAGCGCGAGGCCCGGGGGACGTTTGTATTCGTTCGTGACGAGGAGATTACTTGTCCTCACCGGTCGCCGTGCGAATGAAGCCGGCGATCATGAACCAGCCGCCGCCCACCCAGAACAGAATCAGCGTCCACAGGGGCTGCACCGGGTAGACGACAACCATGTACGCGCACGCGACAATCCACGCGGCCGCGCCGATGATGTTGGGGATCTGGAAGCGCTTCACGCGCGCCGGGTGCGTGTAGTGCAGCGGAACCAGCGTCATAATCGCAAGGAAAATCGTCGCCGCAATATTCACCCACGCGGGAGTCTGCAGCACGTACATGACAATCGCAACGCAGTTCCACGCCGCCGGGAAACCCACGAAGTAGTTGTCATTCGATTTCTCTCCGTCATTCGCGTAGCAGAACACGGAGGAAACGATGATGACGACCATCATGATGACCGGGATCGGCTTGGGACCAAACGGCAGATACATCGCCATGAACAGCGCCGGCAGGAACGTCCACGTCAGGTAGTCGACGAGGTTGTCGACGACGCCGCCGTCGAACCAGGGGATCACCTGACGAACGCCGACCTTGCGGGCCAGCGTGCCGTCAACGCCGTCCACGATGAGCGCGATGGCGAACCACAGCCACATCATCGGGATGTTGTTATCAAGCATCGCGAAGAGCGCGAGCGTCGCCCACGCGAGTCCGGAGATAGTGAACGCGTGCACCGCCCACGCGGCGATCACACGGCCCAGGCTGGGTTTGCTGACACTCTCAGACGAGGCCGGGGCCTGCTCAGTTGCAGCAGCCTGCTCAGTTGCAGTGGGGACGTTTTGCTCAGGCACAGACAGCTCCTGTTGTGGCGGATAGTTTCCGCCCCTCAGTATGCCAAAGATTGACGAGCTTTTAGTAGGACTTCGACCATATGGCATGGCTTCGGAGCGTTGTCACAGGTCTGCCGCGCGTCGTCTTCATGCACCGTGACTGCGGATTGATGACACTTCGAATCGGTCCTGGCCGGTCTCTGATGAGATCGTGCTTATTCTTGCGCGCACCCGGGCCCGATGGCTGGTGGCCCCTGCCCGTCAATGCACACGTGGGCCCGATGACCTGCGCATGGGCCCTCTAACTCGCACGTGGGCCCGATGATATGCGTGTGGGCAGCGCCGCCCACGTGCATGTC
>USPB01000080.1 GCA_900556405.1 uncultured Actinomyces sp. | reverse complement strand
ACAAGCTCGACCCCGTCGAGTTTCTCGCAGAGCTACGCGGCATGGGCATTTTTTCACTGAGCGACATCAGCCTCGTCCAGCGCGAAGCCAACGGCTCCCTGACTGTGCGCCGCAAGGGTGAGGGCGGCGTCAACTACGTTCTGGTCTCTAACGGTCAGGCGGTGGCTGACAACCTTGAGCTGGCTCATCGCGATGAGGAATGGCTGCGCGGTGAACTCTCCTCGGCTGGTGCTGGTGAGCTGGAAGACCTGTTCATCGTTGAGCTCGACGCCGATAACCGCCTCAATATCGTCGATCAAGCGGGGAACACAACTGGGATGACGGTCTCGGATCCAGCCGTCCACGAGGTGACGACAGTGACCGAGTTTCGCAATTCCGATTCTCAGACTCCCATGCTCGAGGACTTCGCTGAGGATGGCACGGACATGGCTACTCCTGGCTCTGAATGATTTTCGTATAGCCCTGCACGCAGCGTAGCCCCGACTTCGTTTCACCCCGAACGAGGCCGGGGTTCGTCGTCGGAAGAGGAAAGATCACGCATCCGCGCACTCACAAGCGGCAGCTGACGAACAAACACGGAAGCCACCCGCGGTCAGGTATCCACTGCGCGCCCGATGAAAGTAAGCAGGTCGAAATCATCCCCGTTGACGACTTCGACCTGTGAAACAGTTTACTCCAGGCATTGAAGTACTTGTGACTGCCCAAACACATGGAATGACCGTCCTCTACCTGCGGAAATCGGCCAATCTTTTCCGAAAAACTACGTTTTACCGAGCGAAATAAAAGCAGCTAAATATGGATCACATTTCGGTTACAAATTGTGGGCGCGCACACCACTAAGGACAGAGGTCCCTTCCGTCAAGAACAGTGCCAGCTACACCTGCTCGGACAAACAAAAAACCGTGAGGGACGTACCCTCACGGTTCTTTCGTCGGGCTGGCGGGATTTGAACCCACGACCCCTTGACCCCCAGTCAAGTGCGCTACCAAGCTGCGCCACAGCCCGTATTTAGTTCATCGCCGTAGCGACCTGTAGAACTATAGCGCACCCGGCGATCAGGAAGCAAGCCGACAGGCGTGCGCCACGACACACCATCACCGAACGAGAACCGAACGAGAACACGCACCCCGTCGTCTGCGACCGCATGCACGTATCGCCACACGGAACAAGCGGCCCTCCAATGCCTACGCGATTACACTGATACCTATCTACCGACAACCAGCATCGTGGGAGTACCCCTTATGGCTACCCGTCGCCTCCTGACATTCTCAGCTTCCCTCGCAATCGCTCTCACGGGGATCGCGGCGCCGTGTGTCGGCGCCTGGGACGCATCGTCAGCACAGACAAGCTCAGTCACCGTCGCCGCACAGATCGCCCCCACGAGCGTTGCTTCTACCGGATACGCAGTGCATGACAGTTCGTCCACGCTCGCACCAACGCGTCGACGTTTCCGCTCCCGTACAACCTCCCACAACCCGGTAGTTGCCCTCATCTCCCTGATTATCTTCATTGTGATCGCCGGAGGCTACTTCCTCTTCCGATACATTTCTTCCCAAAACGGGGGCCGCCAATCTCGGATGATGAATTACAACGGCCCCAGTGGACCGCAGTACGGCGTCACGGCCGGAAGCTATGGCAGCCCGCAGTATCCACAGAGCGGAGCTCCCATGAACACGCCGATGCAGGCGGGAGGGGGCTATCCGGCGGGCGACTACGGCAACTATTACGGCAATCAGCAGGGCGGCTACCCGTCAACCGGCACAAACGGCACGTACGGAAGCGGCTACTGACGTCTCGCGTCTGCCTGGACAGCCAGATCACGCTGGGAGGAAAGACCGCATGCTGTCTCATCGGCTCCTCATCTGCGGAGCCGCCCTCGCCTGCGCGACGGCCGCTCTCATCGGTCCTGCGACGCACGCGTCTGCCGAACCACACACATCGACCGTCGCAAGTACCGTCATGCCTGCATCTGGTGGCACGAGCGACCGCAACGAGGCATCTGTCCACCACACTCTCCCAGTGAGCGTGACGTCAAGCATCGTTGCTCCCGCACGTCGCGCCACCTCGACGGGCTCGGAATCAGGGGCGACCGCCATCGCGGTCCTCATCATGATCGGGGTCTTCTTCGTCATCTTGTTACCGGTCTGCATCATCCAGGTTATCGTCTACCGACGGGCACGCAAGGATATCCACGACATGCCGAACTACACCGGCGCCAACGGCCCCCAGTACGGTGTCACCGGCTATCCTCAAGGAACCGAAGATCCCGGTCGCTCGTGGTATACGGGATTTGGCCCGCCGTGGTCATACAAGCATCCCTACACCGGACGGCAGAGCTCACCCGGATCGTTCCCCGGCAGCGGGTACGGTACCAATCCGGCACAGGGACAGGGCTACGGCATGCCCGCAGCTCACGGTCCCACATACGGCACCGCGCCTAACCAGGGACCAGCCGATGGCTACGGCACGCAACCCCCCGGAGGAATCTCGCAGGGACAGAACAACCCGGGCTACTGACGCAGAACATGAGTGTGCGCGTATTACTGAGCGTCGCGGCGCACCAGGTCCTCATCGACGTAGGCGAGAACAGCCTCGCACACACCCTCGATATCGAGACCCGTGGAATCGACAGTCGCGACGCCGGGTGCCGCGACCATGAACTCTGATACTGCGGAGTCCGCCTTGTCGCGTCCCTCTACCTGAGCGCGCACAATCTCCATGTGTTCCTCGGTCGCATCACCATAGAGTTCGAGCGTGCGGCGGCGTAGACGCGCCTCCTGATCGGCGAGCAGAAGGATACGCACGTCAGCGTCAGGGCAGACCACGGTCGTGATGTCACGTCCCTCCGCAATCATCCCGGAGCCTTGCTCTCGGGCCTCCATCATGCGCCTGCGCTGTTCCGCCGCCATCCACGCACGCACGTCAAGATTCGTCGACACATGCTTGATCTCCAGCGCGATGCGCGGTTCACGGATCTCCTGAGTAATCTCACGCTCCCCCACCCACACGTGCGGATCCGACGGGTCAGAGACCAAGCGCAGCGGCATCTCGTGTGCCGCGCCCGCTACTGCGGTTTTGTCAGCCAGATCGATGCCGCGATCCAGGCAGTACCACGTGAGCGCACGGTACATCGCGCCCGTGTCGAGATATCCGATGCCAAGCCTCGCTGCCAGAGCCTTCGAGACCGTGGACTTGCCCGAACCCGCCGGGCCGTCGATAGCGATCGTGATACCGACGCGCGAAATGGCGTCCTGACGCATCGAGTCGTTCATTGCTGCATTCTCCTCATCGAGGTGTTGAGTGGGTGATGAGTCGCCAGCCCCGCTCCTGCAGGTCTGCGACGCAGCGGTCGGAAACCGCAGGGTCGATCATGACACGGGCAACACCAGCCTGTGCACCCGCCGAATGTTCAAGGACGAGGTCCTCAATATTGATGCCAGACTCACCGAGCTCGCTAAAGAGTCGCCCAAGCGCGCCCGGCTCGTCGGGAATGAGAACCTCAATTTCCGCATAGCGCGACGGAGCGCCGCCGTGCTTACCGGGAATGCGGGACACCCCCTGGTTGCCAGCGGTCATGACGCGGTTGATGGCCCCAACGCTCCCACCGCGTAGCGGCCCCAAGTCGGCGGCAGCATCCAGGTGCGTGAGAAGGTCATCAAGATCGCCTCTCAGATCGCGCAGAATCGATGCGACGGGCCCTGCGTTGCCCGCCAAAATGGCAGTCCAGAGACGAGGGTCAGAGCCCGCGATACGCGCAGTATCGCGCAATCCCTGACCGGCCAGGCCGAGAGCCTGGGCAGGAGCATCGACAAGGCGTGCGGCGAGCATCGACGACACAAGTTGCGGGACATGCGACACGAGGGCAACCGCATGATCGTGCGTTCCAGCGTTCATCTCGAGCGGTACAGCTCCAACGTCCGTCGCCAACGCTCGCGCAGCCAGCACCGCGCGCGGCCACGTTGTCTCGTGAGCGACGATCACCCACGGGCGTCCGTAGAACAGGTCCGCATCGGCAGCCCCGGCTCCGCTGCGCTCGCGACCCGCCATCGGGTGGGAGCCGACGTAGCGCGACGCCGCGTCAAGACAGCCCTCAGAGCGCAAGCCAGAGAGAACATCGGCAACGACAGCGTCCTTCACCGACGCAACGTCGGTGACAATCGCATCGGGGAAACGCAGCAACGACTCGACGATGATGCGGTCGGCGACATCCGCAGGTGTTGCGACGATGACGAGACGTGGAGCCTCGTAGCCAAGCCGATCCGAGCCGCACCCGGAGCTACACACCCCGGCCTCGGCGAGGACGTCACCAAACGCCTCACCCGCACCGACATCGCAGGCCAAGCGTAGCGACGTGGGGGAGGCATCCTCCAGGTAGACGCGCACTCCCCCGGCCCGCAGCGCAAGGCCAAACGACGCACCGAGCAAACCCGAGCCGATGATGAGAACCGGACCGATAGTCGATACGACTCGCTGCCCGAGCGACCCGCTCTCGCCACTCACAGCCCGACGGCTCCGTACAGCGCAGTCAGTGCGTTGCCCTTGACGCGTCGAGTCGTCCCCTGCTTGAGAT
Organism: uncultured Actinomyces sp.; assembly: GCA_900556405.1. GTDB lineage: Bacteria > Actinomycetota > Actinomycetes > Actinomycetales > Actinomycetaceae > Pauljensenia. Next base: position 4,344 of record USPB01000080.1, on the reverse strand, counting down.
GGTCAAGCGTGATAGGGCCGAAGCCCGTACGAACGAGCTCACGCACCGGGTATCCGACGGCCTCCATCATGCGGCGCACGAGGCGGTTACGACCCTCATGCACAACGATCTCAACGGTCGTGATGTCGCCGTAGGTATCGACGATGCGGAAGGAATCAACCTTGATCGGACCGTCCTCCAGCTCAATTCCGTTCATCAGGGAACGCTTGACGCCCGGCTTCACCTCGCCGTGCAGACGCGCCACGTAGGTCTTGCGAATCTCATAGGACGGGTGAGTCAGGCGATTCGCCAGCTCACCATCGTTGGTCAGCAGGAGGAGGCCGGAGGTGTCGATGTCGAGGCGACCGACGTGGTACAGACGCTCCGGGTAGTCTGCAATCAGATCGGCGATCGTGGGACGGCCCTCCGGGTCACTCATCGTCGACACGGTGCCGATCGGCTTGTTGACCGCCAGGACGATGTGCTTGGTCTCGTCGAGGATCAGGCGCTCACCATCCACGTGAATGACCTGCTTCGCGGGGTCAACACGCACGCCCTGGCTGCGCACAACGGTGCCGTCGACGCTCACGCGACCGTCGGCGATCATCTGTTCGGATGCGCGCCTGGATGCGACGCCGGCCTGGGCGAGCACCTTCTGCAGGCGCACTCCACCCTCGGTGTAGGGGTTAGCCCTCATAGTTCTTCCTCCAATTCATCCAGCGCGTCGGCGTCTGGCAGGTAGGGTGCCAACGGTACCAGCTCCGACAGGCTCGTTAATCCCATTTTCTCAAGAAATTCGCCGGTCGTCCCGTACAGGCGCGCACCGGAGGGTGTCAGCCCCGTCTCTTCTACAAGGCCTCGAGCCATGAGGGTGCGCACGACACCATCCACGTTGACCCCGCGGATACGGGAGATCCGAGTCCGTGAAATGGGCTGGCGGTAGGCAATCACGGCCAACGTTTCCAGGGCAGCCTGCGACAGGCGGGCGTGAGACGATCCGACGACGAAACGGCCGACGACGTCGGCGTATGCGCGAGCGGAATAGATGCGCCAGCCACCCGCCACCTCGCGTAGCTCAAAACCGCGCGGGCGGTCCTGCCTTTCGCCCAGGTACTCGGAGGCAAGCGCGCGCAGTTCGGCCTCAATATCGTCAGCACTGACGCCGAGGACGTCGGCGAGCTCGGATGCGTCAACCGGCTCCGATGCCACCATGAGGATTGCCTCGATGGGGCCGCGCAGCAAGTGCTCACTCATCAGCGTTATCTCCTTCGCCGTCAGATCGTATGGCGCTGTTCAACGAGGCCGGGGCAAGGTCTTCGTCGCCCGCTCCCGAGTAGTCATCCACGTCGATATCGATGCGGCCCTGTGTGCCAGTCCAGTAAATCGTGAGCGCCCCGAGCGCGTTCTCCTGATCGAATTCGACGGCGCCACGCCGATAGAGCTCCAGCAGGGCGAGGAAACGCGAAACGACCACGGCACGCGTGGCAGCATCCTCAACGAGTTCGTGGAAGGTCATAGAACCCGCTTGCGCGAGCATCGCACTGACGAGGAGTGCCTGCTCGCGCACGGGCACAACGGGATCATGCAAGTGAGTGACCTGCACCGTCGGCGTTGCGGCAGATAACGCATCGGCGGCGAGACGAGCGAGGTCCTCGGGCGTTGTCAACCAACGCAGCTCGGGAAGAAGCGTTGCGAAATGCGCCTCCAGGGGCACATCCCTGGCGACGTACGAGCTGTACTCCCCCATCCGCTGATCAAGGTATTTCGCTGCTTCCTTGAACGCGCGATACTGAAGGAGCCGGGAAAAGAGCAGATCACGGGCCTCCAGATCGGCCTGCGAGGCACTGTCCTCCTCGTCGATAACCGGCAGCAGGTGAGACGCCTTCATGTCGAGCAGTGTCGCTGCCACAACCAGGAACTCCGTCGTACGAGATAAGTCCGGAGACGCCTGCATGAAAGCGATGAACTCGTCGGTCACCTGGGCGAGTGCAACCTCCGTGATGTCAAGTTTCTTGCGGGCGATCAGCGACAGGAGAAGATCGAAGGGGCCTTCAAAAACCGGGAGCGAGACCGCGAAAAGGTCAAACTCCCCCTGGATCTCGAGACTCTCAGGCCGCGTCACCACGGGCAATGACTTCCCGCGCGAGTCGACGGTAGGCGTGTGCGCCCGCGTGGTTGGGAGCATAGGAGGTGATCGGCTCGGTCGCCACAGACGCGTCCGGGAACTTGATGGTACGACCGATGCGCGTATCGAACACGAGGTCGCCGAATGCCTCCTGCAGGCGCTGAAGGACCTCGCGCGAATGCAGCGTGCGCGAATCAACCATCGTGGCGACGATGCCGTCAATCTTGAGACGCGGGTTAATACGATCGCGCACCGTCTCGATGGTCTCGACGAGCAGCGCGACGCCACGCAGCGCAAAGAACTCCGCCTCCACCGGGACGATCACGCCATGAGCCGCGGTCAGCGCGTTGACCGCGAGCAAACCGAGGGACGGCTGACAGTCGATCAGAACCACATCGTAATCGGCTTCGACGTGCCGCAGAACGCGGGCCAGCGCGCTCTCGCGGGCCACCTCATTGACGAGCTGCACTTCAGCCGCGGACAGGTCAATGTTTGCTGGAATGATGTCGAGGTTTTCCGTCGATGTGTGGCAGATCGTCGCCTTGACGTCCGCCTTCGGGTTCATGAGCAGCGTGTAAATCGTCTGCTCCATGTCGAGCGCATTAATGCCCAGGCCGACGGAGGCGGCACCCTGGGGATCGAAATCCACGATCAAGACCCGTCGACCGTACTCGGCCAGCGCGGCGCCCAAGTTGATAGTCGTCGTCGTCTTGCCGACGCCACCCTTCTGATTGCACATCGCGATCACGCGAGCGGGACCGTGCCCCGACAGCGGCGCGGGCACAGGGAAATCGACCGGCTCTTCGCGCAGGTCGGGCGTCAGCGTAGGATGCGAGTTCGTGGTCACGCCCCCATCCTAATTCATGACCGCACCGATGCGTCGGTGCCACGCGCCCGCGGGTGCGACAGGGTGAAAACCTCACGCAGCGCTTGTGCAGTCACCTGGGTGTAGATCTGCGTCGTTGCGACCGACGCATGCCCGAGAAGCTCCTGAACCTCGCGTACGCTCGCGCCCCCCTCAAGTAGGTGCGTCGCGAACGAGTGCCGCAACGTATGCGGAGAGATACGATCCCCCAGATCAGCGGCCTGCGCCGCGCGTCGGATAGCTGTCCATGCGCTCTGTCGCGACAGCGCACCACCGCGTGAGTTGAGAAAGAATGCCGTCTCTCCCCTGCCTCGTGCTGCCAAAGCCGGTCGGGCACGCACCCCGTATGCGTGGAGCGCGTCGACGGCGAAAGAACCGACCGGAACGATCCTTTCCTTACGTCCTTTGCCGAACAGGCGCACAACGGGAACGTCGCCATCGAGATCGAGGTCATCCGCACTCAGGGACACCGCTTCAGAGACGCGTGCCCCGGTTGCATACAGCAGCTCGAGCAACGCAGCGTCACGGAGGCCGATCGGTGAATCGTCGGCGTGAGCAGCATCGAGCAGACGCCCGACCTCATCCACGGAGAGAGCCTTGGGCAGATGACGCCCCTGACGCGGGGCATGCAGCTGAGCGGCCGCGTCCGTCGCGACCACTCCTTCGGTCAGCGCGTACTTGTGCAGCCCGCGGATCGCCGCCGACGCCCGTGCCACGGACGATGCGGCGGCAGGATTTCCCGTGACCGCTCCAGATGCCAGGCGCATCATGTAGTCCTCGATGTCGCGCACGCTGACGTCCCCGATATCGGTCTTTCCACGATCCTTCATGTCAAACGCGTATCGGGTGGCGTCCCGGCGATAGTTTGAAACTGTATGCGCGGATGCCCCCTTTTCGACGCGCAGATAATCCACCCAGTCGCGGACGAGAGCTTCCAGAGACGTCATGGTGACAGGGTAAGCGACTGTGCAACATATGTGCGTGAGCGCTATCGGCATTCGCACATTTTCGCTAGACTGTGACGCGGTAAACCATTTCCGCCCCAACGCTGGGGCCCAACACCTGGAGACCACCGTGTCACTTCACTGGGATCACATTGATGACGAAGCGGTCAAGACCGCTAAGCTCCTCGCCGCCGACGCCGTCGAGCAGGCAGGATCGGGCCACCCCGGTACTGCGATCTCGCTCGCCCCTGCCGCCTACCTCCTCTACAACAAGGTCATGAACGTCGATCCTGCCGACCCGCGTTGGATCGGACGCGATCGTTTCATCCTCTCGGCCGGCCACTCCTCGCTGACCCAGTACGTCCAGCTCTACCTCTCCGGCTTCGGTCTCGAACTCGACGACATCAAGACGCTGCGCACCGCCGGCTCCC
>USPB01000079.1 GCA_900556405.1 uncultured Actinomyces sp. | reverse complement strand
GCATGTACCTCGCCCTGTTCCTGATCCTCGTCTGCCTGATCATCCGCGTCATGGCGCTCGAGTGGCGTTCGAAGGTCGCCACCGACAAGTGGCGTCACGCGTGGGACTGGGCGCACACGATCAGCGCGTGGCTCGTCCCGATTCTGCTCGGTGTTGCCTTCGCTAACTTCGTCCAGGGCATGCGCATCGAGGTCGTTGACGTTGCCACCGGCACCGTCATCGATCCGACCCTGGTGGATCAGTCCCTTGCGAGCGCGACCCACCAGCTCACGGGCGGTTTCTTCTCGCTGCTGACCCCGTATACGATCCTGGGCGGCCTGGCTGTCCTGGCCGTCTGCCTGGCTCACGGTGCGCAGTTCCTGGCCCTGAAGACGACGGGCGAGGTCCGCGAGCGCGCCAACGCGATCGCAGCTCCCGCTACGATCGGCGCGACCGTTCTTGCGGCCGCATGGCTGATTTGGGGCCAGTTCGCCTACACGACGAACGTCCTGGCGTGGATCCCACTCGTGGTTGCGGCGCTGGCGATTATCGCCTCGGCCGCCATGTCGCAGGCGTCGCTGCGTCATGAGGGCTGGTCCTTCGCGGCGTCCGCCGTTGCGATTGCTGGCACGGTTGCGTGGGTCTTCTCGTCGATGGCTCCCGCTGTTCAGAAGTCGTCGATCAATCCGGCGTACTCGCTGACGATCGATCAAGCCTCGTCGACGACCGCGACGCTGACCGTGATGACGATCGTCACTGTCTGCCTGCTGCCGATCGTTCTGGTCTACGTCTTCTGGTCCTACTGGATGTTCCGCGCTCGCGTGAGCGAGCAGGACGTCGAGACCCAGACGGGTCTGCTCCTGAAGAAGGTGCGCGTCGGCGAGAACTTCCTCGCTGGCTGACCTCCTCGACTGATGCGCCCGGTCCCTCATTCAGGGGCCGGGCGCATTCGTGTGCGTCAGACGGGCCAGGCCGGGGACCTTTGGCCCATGACACGGCTTTTTCGGGCACAATAGATACGTGCGTCCCTTTGATCCTCGTTTGTTGCGTTACGCCCGCTCAGCCCGCGGTCCTATCGCCGTCACAGCATTGCTCGGAACGATCACCGCGTTGTTGGTGCTCGCCCAAGCGCTGCTCATTTCTGCAGCCCTCTCCCCTGTCGTCTCAGGAAGGGCCACCCTGCGCGATGTTCTCCCTGCCATCGGCGCTATCGCGGGCGTTTTCGCCTGTCGCGCTCTTGTCGTTGCTGCCCGCGAGGCGGTCAGCACGCGCGCGGCGGCTGCAGCTGTCTGTGAACTACGCGGACGCGTTGTCGATGCCAGCATCACGCTGGGCCCGCGCTGGAGGGCAACGAACGGTGCGGAGACGACGACTCTCCTGTCGACTGGACTCGAAGACCTGCGTCCCTATTTCATCTCCTTCCTGCCTCAGCTGGTCCTCGTCTGCACCGTGACCCCGGCAGCTCTGGGCGTGATTCTCTTCCTCGACTTCTGGTCGGCGCTGATCGCGCTCGTCGTCATCCCCCTGATTCCCATCTTCATGATTCTGATCGGGCGTTTCACGCAGGCGGCTTCCGAGGACAAGCTCGCTTCCATGAAACGTTTGACCGCCCAGCTCCTTGACCTCATGTCCGGCCTGCCGACGCTGCGCGCACTCGGCCGAGAAAAGGCGCCACGCGCCCACCTGCGTGCACTTGGAGACGCAAACACGAAGGCCACGATGGCCACGCTGCGCGTCGCTTTCCTCTCCGGCGGCGTCCTGGAGTTTCTCACGACCCTGTCGGTGGCTCTCGTGGCCGTCGAGGTCGGTATGCGTCTCGTGTTCGGCAATATCTCACTGTTCCACGGCCTCGCTGTCATTATGCTCGCGCCCGAGGTCTTTGAGCCGCTGCGCCAGGTGGGCGCGCAGTTCCACGCGTCCGCGAACGGTGTCACGGCCTCGCGCGCCGCATTCGACATCATCGAGGAGGCCGCATCGGTCAATTCGCCCGGTAGCGCTGCGTGCCCCGATATGTCACGCACGGAGATCGTCCTTGACGGCGTCGGTGTTCGGGCACGTGGAGCGTGGGCACCAAGCCCGACGAGCGGGGTTATTCGTCCCGGGGCAGTGACGGCCCTGTCGGGTCCCTCGGGCGCCGGCAAATCGACGATTGTTGCCTGTCTCCTCGCCGATATGACGCCGGATGCGGGCCGTATTCTCCTGCGTCCGTCAGGCTCGTCACGCACGCACGATGAGGCCACCCTGGCGGATTTCTCCCCGTCCGCGTGGCGTGAGCAGATCTCCTGGGTACCCCAATCCCCCACCCTCGTGCCTGGAACGATCCTGGACAATATGGGCGGGCTGTCCCTTCCAGAACTCGACGCGGCGGCGGCTGCGACGGGCTTTGATGCCGTCCTTGCTGCCACGCCCAACGGATGGAACACCGCGATCGGGTCGGGCGGTATCGGACTGTCCGTCGGTCAGCGCCAGCGCCTGGCTCTCACGCGCGCTCTGGCTGCCCACTCTCAGGTCGTCATCCTCGATGAGCCGACCGCACATCTCGATGCCCTCAGCGAAGAAACGGTCGTACGTGCCATTGACGCCATGCGCGAGGAAGGGCGTACCGTCATCGTCATTGCTCACCGAGCGGCGATGATGGAAGCCGCCGATGTCGTCATCGACGTCCAATCCGCTGCGAACGAGGAGGCCCGCGCATGACGCTCTTCCTGACCCGCTCTGAGGCAACCGCTCTGCGTCGGAGCATCTCCATGCTCCAGGTGTCGCGCTCCGGTTTCGCGCTCTCACTCCTCCTCGGTGTGAGCGCGCTAGGTTCGGCCATCGCACTCGGTGGAACCGCTGCATGGTTGATCGCGCGCGCCTCCCAGCAGCCGCCCGTCATGTATTTGACCGTCGCGGCGACAGCTGTCCGCCTGTTTGGCATCTCGCGTGCCCTTGCCCGCTACCTGTCGCGCCTTGCCTCGCACAAGGTCGCTTTGGCGGGCATGGACTCTTTGCGTGGCAACCTTTACGACCGGCTCTGCGAGGCTCCGAGCGCGACGCTGACCTCGCTGCGTCGAGGAGACCTCATGACGCGCGCCGGAGCAGACGTTGACGAAGTCGGAAATGTCGTCGTTAAAACCCTCCTGCCGTCACTCGTCGCCCTCATCGTCGGAGTTGGTACGGTCGGCGTCGTCACGGTTATCTCTCCGGCCGCGGGAGCGATCCTCGCCTGCGCGCTCATCGTCTCTGGCATCGTGGCACCCGCGCTTATCGCGCGCTCGGTTCGACTCGCTGAAACACAGGGGTCGCAGGCCCGCACCGATATCGCGGCAACAACACTCGCCGTGTTGGAAGGTGCCACGGAGCTGTCTGTCGCGGGCACACTCAATCACGCCAAGAGTTCACTCGCGCGCTCCGAAACGCGCCTGTCCACCGCCCTCGCCCACTCGGCCAGGCTCTCCGCGCTGGCCCGAGGCCTCGACGTGTGTGCGATGGGCGCAGCCGTCATCGGTGCCCTCCTCATCGGCATCCCGCAGACCACGTCGGGCACGCTCGCTCAGGTACTCCTCGCGGTCATCGTCCTTATTCCGCTCTCATCGTTCGAGGGGGTCGCCGAGCTTGCTCCCGCGGCTTCCCAGCTGGTGCGCAGCGCCCAGGCGGCACAGCGAATTTGCGCTCTGCTGGACGACGAGGTGCCCACCAAGCCCCACACCATTCCGGAAGGCCCCACCGTGATCGAGGCACGCGACCTGGCGATCGGTTGGCCGGGCGGGCCGACCCTGGCGACCGGCATCTCTCTGACGCTGCGCCCCGGTTCCTCGCTCGCCGTCGTGGGTGCCTCCGGCATCGGAAAGACGACGCTGCTCGCAACCCTCACGGGCATCATCCCACCCAAGTCGGGTGCAGCTCTTATCAACGGCGTACCGGCCTGGGGAGCGGACCGTGACCAGCTCACCGCACACATCACGATGACGGCCGAGGACGCCCACGTCTTCGCAACCACCATCTACGAGAACCTCCGCGTGGCGCGCGCCTCGCTGACCCGAGACGAGGCCTCGGACCTGCTCACGCGGGCAGGCCTCGACGAGTGGATCGAATCCCTCCCCGAGGGGATCGACACGGTCATCGGTTCCGGGGGAACGACCGTATCGGGAGGCGAGCGACGTCGACTCCTCATGGCGCGCGCACTGGCTGCCCCGGCTCCTGTTCTGGCAATCGATGAGGCCTCCGAGCACCTCGATGCGGCCACCGCGGACCGTCTCATGGAAACACTCCTCACGCCGTCTGCCGACCGCGCTACCCTGGTCGTCACGCACCGACTCAGCGCTCTCGACCAGGCCGACCGTGTCCTCGCCTTAGCTGCCGACGAACCGGGCGGGTGTGCTCACGTCGCAGCACAGGGCACGCATGAGGACGTCACACGCATTCTCCCCGCCTACCAGTGGGCTCTCGAGCAGGAGGAACAATGAGCCACGAACGCACAGAATTCACACTTCTCCAGGCGGCGCTCGACCTGACGAGTTCACTCGACCTGAAGTCGGGACTGCAGAACTTCGTTGATCAGGCCTGCGCGCTGACCTCGTCGCCGCACGCCACGATGTGCGTGCTCGACACCTGGGGCGCCACTACCCTGCGCCTGGAGCACCACGACTCCTACCCTGCCCCGCCCGTGCCCGAGTCACTGCCGACTGTCATCCCCGTCAACGCACCGCTCCTCGTCAACTCCCCGCAGGACGCGCCCGACATTGATCTGCCCGCCTCCACCCCGCCATTCCTCGGGGTCTCCGTCCTCGTGCACGAACAGGTCTACGGGCGCCTCTACCTGATGGGAAAGCCCGGCGGCTACACGGACGAGGACGCGGCCGTCGTCGCCGCCCTGGTCCCCGCCGCCGGCATCGCCGTCGAAAACGCGAACCTCTATGCGGACTCCAAGCGCACCGCCCGATGGATTAGCGCCTCCCAGTCCCTGACAACGACGATGCTGGAGGGCGCCGATGAGGAGGAAGCCCTCGAACTCATCGCCAAGACCGTGCGCGAAGTTTCCCACGCAGACACCGCGATCATCGTCCTGCAGTCCGTCGGTGACACGTGGGCCGCTGAAATCGTCGACGGCAAGAACGCCTCCAACCTGCTAGGTCTCGTTTTCCCGCCCGAAGGGCGCGCCATGAGCGTGTTGCACGAGGGTACCGGCATGATCGTCGACTCAATGTCACGCGCGCAGACTCTTCGCGTCCCCGAACTCGCCGCCTTCGGGTCCGCGCTCTATGCTCCCCTGCGCTCCCGTGGCGTCTCCTCCGGCGTTCTCATTCTCCTGCGACAAATCGGCGCGCCTGAGTTCGACGCGTCAGAGCTATCCCTCGCTGAATCCTTAGCGTCTCAAGCCACCCTTGCGCTGGAGCTCGCCTCCGCCCGCCACGCTCAGGACGTAGCCGCGCTGCTCGACGAGCGTGACCGCATTGGGCGTGACCTGCACGATTTCGCCATCCAGCAGCTCTTCGCCACCGGCATGGCACTGGACGCAGCAAAGCAGAAAGTCGCCGCCGGGCAGGCCGATCCCTCATCCATCGAGGCGCTCATCGACACATCCCTCGCATCCATCGACGAGGCCGTCCGCCAGATCCGCACCATCGTGCACAACTTGCGCGAGCGCGACAAAGCAGTCGGTCTGGTTGAGCGAATTCGCCGCGAGTCCTCGCTCACCCGTTCCGCGCTGGGTTTTGCCCCCTCGCTCGTGATCACACTCGACGGACGCGCCATCAACTCCGACCTGGATAACGAGCTCATTGTGATCGATGAGTTCGACGGTCGCGTCGACCCCGACCTCTCCGACGACGTCGTGGCAATCGTGCGTGAAGGCCTGTCCAACATCGCCCGTCACGCCCATGCGACAGCAGCGACCGTGTGCGTCGACGTCTCCGGACAGGGAAAGACCGGACGCGTGCGCATCACGATCAACGACGACGGACGCGGCATCGACCCCGATCGGACGCGCAATTCGGGGCTGGCCAACATGGCAGAGCGCGCCCGACGGCACCGCGGCTCGTTCGATGCCGGCAGCGGCGAGGGTGGGGTGGGCACCCAGATCCGGTGGATCGCTCCGCTTGAGGGGTAACCAGACGCACGCGCACAACACGACGGTGGGGGTGGACGTTCCGATTGGAACTCCACCCCCACCGCATGCGGACGGGAGTTGTTATCGCCCGGCTCTCAGCTGAGCATCAGCCCAGCCAGCGTCCGTCGCTGCCGAAGGTGTACCAGCGCCAGCCGATCCAGTGGCCGCCCGTGTACATGTCGCCTCCGGTCCCGAAGTAGTACCAGACGCCGCCGATCTGCTGCCAGCCGGTGGCCATCTGGCCCGATGCACCGAAGTAGTACCAGGTGCTTCCCAGCGGCTTCCATCCGATCGTCATGGCACCGCTGTCGCTCATCAGGTACCAGTGCGACCCCATCTGAAGCCAGCCGGTGTACATCGCGCCGGACGGATCCAGGTAGTACCACGCACCGCCCGTGTAGAGCCAGCCGGTGGCCATGACGCCGTTGGAGGCAAAGAAGAACCACTTGTCTGCCACCATCTGCCAGCCGGTGACCATCGCGCCGGTCTCTGGCGTCAGGTAGAACCACGAGCCACCCAGGTTGACCCATCCGGTGACCTGCGCTCCTGCGCCGTTGTGGTAGCGCCACGCGCCATCCCAGTACACCCAACCCGTCAGCATGTAGCCGTTCTGGTCGAATCGGTAGACGCGTCCGTCAAGGGTGAGGGTCTCGTTCTTGGCGTAGTCTCCACCGGTGATCTTCCACCACCAGCCGGTGCCGTCGTTCATCCAGGTACCCACCGTGTGATCGGGTGTGGGTACCGGATCGGGGGTCGGGTCGGGCGTGGGTGCCGGATCGGGGGTCGGGTCAGGGGCCGGGGTCGGGTCGGGCGTGGGCGCCGGATCCGGGGTCGGATCAGGGGCCGGTGCCGGCTCCTCGGCCAGGGCGAGGGTCACGAGACCCGATTCGGCGACCCCAGCCTCGTTCATGGCCATGACACGGACGACAGAACCATTGCTCTCGCCGTCGATCGTGAGAGTCAGCTCAGGACCATTCTCATCTTCGACGATGGACCACGAGTCGGAGCCTTCACGCTTGATCTGCCAGATAAGGGTCGGAGTCGGCGTTCCAGTGGCCTCGGCTGTGATCGTGACCTGCGTCCCCTCCTTGCCTGTCACGGTGCGGAATGCGCCGTCTCCGGAGATCTGCGCGTCTTCAGAGGGGTTGGCAGTCACGGTGAGGGGCTTGATCACCGGGGGCTCCTGATCGCCGGGATCCGGGGTCGGTGCGGCGGCCTCGAAGGCCTCGACCTCAGCGAGCGCAAACTCGCCGAACTCGGTGGGCTGGATGACGCGGATGAAGCGCGCGTCGAAGCCCTCGAAGTCGACTGCGCTCGGGCGGCCTCCGACTCCATCAACCTTGATCGCGTGAACGCCGTCAACCGCACCAGCCGTGGCCGGGTTGAAGGAGGCGTCAAGGCGCGTCGTGGAGGCGACCACCCAGAAGTCGTGCAGACGCTGGTCGCAGGAGATTCCCTGGCAGTTGTCGGAAGACGAGCGGTTCCAGACGTTCACGACGCCGAGGGAGTGGTCCTCGCCGAGGTCGACCTCCCACCAGGGGTTAGCCTGCTTGCCCGTGTGGGCAACCGAGCCGTTGTCCCACACACCGTCCGTGTTGCCGTCAACGGCGCGCGAAGCGGTGCCGCCCCAGCCCGTCGAGGACATGGTGGCCGTCTTGTTGAGGGCGATGTTGTCACTGCCCTTGGTGACGGTGAGGGTCGCACGCGCCGAGGTCGTGGAGCCGTTCGCGTTCGTGGCGACCGCGTAGAACTGTGCGCCGTCATCCTCGAGTGTGGTCGTCAGGGTGTACATAGAGCTCGTGGCGTCCGGGATTGCCGTTCCCTCGGTCGCTCCCTTGGGGACGCGGTACCACTGGATAGTGGCGGCCGGGCGGCCCGAAGCGACAACCGTGAAGGTAGCGCTCTCCCCCACCTTCACAGACACCGAGGAGGGATCCGTGGCGATGACCGGCGGCTGAGTGGCCGCGTTCTCGTCGTAGACATGTACGGTCGCACTCACGGAACCCAGGCGAATCGGATCGGCGTAGTAGGCGGGATGTGCCAGCTCGAGGCGCAGGGGCGTGACCTGGCCGGGCTCAAGGACGAGGCCCTCGCCCACTTCTCCGGCCTCGATCTGCGCACCGGTCACCTCAATGGACGTGGTCCCGAGGGTGATCTTGTAGGTCGTGGAGGCGTCGAAGTTACCCGAGAACTTCACGGTCAGGTCGGTGATGGCCTTATCCCCCTTGTTCACGAGGTAGGCATCGTAGGCCTGCGGACCGGAGTAGCGCATGGCTGAGGCCCGTCCGAAGAACTGCTCCGACGAGATCGTCGCCCCATCGACGGCGGTCACCGTCTGCGTGGGAATGTACGTGGGGGCGCCGTCGAAGGTCACCTTGATGACGGGACGCAGGTTCGGCTCCGGGTTATCGCCCGACATGGTCACCGTGAGGGTGGTGCCGTCCTGGGAGAAGTCGAGGGCGCGGTCGGTGCCGTCCACGGTCACGGCGCTCACGTGGCCACCGACGCTGGGAAGCGTCAGCGTCTTGCCGGGGCTCCACAGCTCGGGGAAAAAGTAGAGGTCGTTGCCCTTGGTCATCACCTTGCCCCAGTCGGGGGCGGGGAACCACGTCGGGCGCGCTCCCGTGATGGCGTCGGGATGACGCGCCATCCACTGGCCGACCTCGGTGACGACGCCAGAATCGAAGGCATCGATCGTGCCGTCGCCCTTCGGGCCGACGTTGTAGGCAAACTGGCCACCCGATGCCACCGTACCGATGAGGTTGTTGACCAGCTCGCGTTCCTTGTAGTTCTTCGCGCTCTCGTCGCGGTTCGCCCACGAGCAGTAGCCCCAGCAGGCCGGGTAGATCGAGCGAATCGACTCCCAGGGTCCCATGTGGAAGTCCGTGGTCA